>NZ_JBGQQX010000011.1:0-46489 GCF_045528525.1 Ruoffia sp. FAM 26255
CCTCACGGTGGACACCCTTGCCTTTAGCTAACAGTTCCTACTGCCAAGTCTGTAGTGGACTTTCACCACCAAGTTATCGCCCATGCCGGGCGCACATAAAAAAAGAGCCAAGGTGACTGCGTCACCTGGCTCCTCGGTCCACCAACATCAAAAATTCATGAACCCAAAAAAATAAGTGTCGGTGAACTATTTCACTAACACTTATTTATTATATCGCTTAAAAAGATCTAAATCGTTTATTACGATTGGCTAATCGTGTATCAACATCTAGTTGACTTAATTCTTTAAACTTCGCTTTAATATCATTTATAGTACGTTTTAAGATGACATCTCTATTTAAAGGAACTCCATGATTTATCTCTGGAATGATTTTTTCTACGACTTTTAATTCGTGTAAATCAGATGCCGTAAGTTTCATGACGTCCGCTGCTTTAGAAGCCAGTTTCGCGTCCTTCCATAATATTGATGCAAAGCCTTCTGGAGATAAAATGGAGTAAACACTATTCTCAAGCATCCACACTTCATCTGTTAATGCTAAAGCTAACGCTCCTCCACTTCCGCCTTCTCCTAGAATTATCGATAAGGTAGGTACTTCAACTTTCGCAAAAGTTAATAGTGATTGGGCGATTGCTTCCCCAATACCTGTCTCTTCTGATTCTGGTGAGGCATGTGCTCCAGCTGTATTAATTAAGGTTAATATCGGACGATTAAATTTATTCGCTTGTTCGACAAGGCGAATAGCTTTTCGGTAACCAGCCGGGCCGACGGACCCAAAGTTTCGTTCAATGTTCTCACGGGTTGTACGGCCTTTTTGAATACCGATAATCGTTATAGGTTGCCCGTCATACATACCGATACCGCCAATAATGGATTTATCGTCTTCCATATGACGGTCCCCATGTAATTCAATAAACCAATCGGTTAAATTCTCAATGATATCAATCGTTGAGATTCTTTTTAAATCTCTTGCTTTTAAGACTTTTTCATATGCTTGGCTCATAATTACACACCACCTTCATATGAATGAGCTTGGACTAATTGGCTGATGATTTGTTTCTGGTTTGATCTCGGTACAATTGAATCGATAAAACCATTATCAAATACCCATTCAGCTTGTTGAAAGTCTTTCGTCAATTTACTTTTGATTGTTTGTTCAATCACACGCTTCCCAGCAAAACCTACGATCGCTCGCGGTTCAGCAAGAGTTACGTCTCCTTGCATCGCAAAACTCGCTGTGACTCCACCCGTTGTCGGATTTGTCAACACACTACAATAGAATAAGCCTGCATCTTGATGCTTAGAAACCTCTTGCGAGATTTTCGCCATCTGCATTAAGGATAAGATACCTTCTTGCATTCTAGCTCCACCCGAAGCAATGTACAGAACTACTGGAAGTTTATTCTCAGTCGCATGTTCGAACAGTCGTGTAATTTTCTCCCCAACAATTGTTCCCATACTCGCCATGACGAATCGTTTATCCATCACACCAATTGCTAGTTCTCTACCATCAATCCTTGCCTCGCCTGTGACGACTGCTTCTTTCAATTGAGTATTTTCTTGCGCTTTTTCTAACTTGGCACTATAGCCTGGAAAATCTAGTGGGTTCTTCGCGTTTAGATCGCTATCCCATTCCTTAAATGACCCTTCATCTACTAACCATTGGATACGTTCATAAGCTGGAAAATGTAGATGTTCACTGCAATGTGGGCAACAGTAATCTTCTGTAATTTGATTTTGTAATATAATTCGATTACAATGTGGACATTTTTCTGCAATATTATCTGGAATAGATGATCTTTGTGTGGCTACTTCAGCGGGACTAATTGGATTAATTCTTATTGATTTCTTTCGCCTAAATAAAGCCAAAACATCACCTCTTATTCTTCAGTATTTTCTTCTATTTCTAACCATTTTGGCATATAGTGGGTTTCTAACCACTTCGTATGCACTCTGTCCCAATCGATATATTCATCACTTACAAGTGCTTCAAGTAAGTCGATATTTGTCTCAACACCTTCAACAGTCACTTCATATAAAGCACGCTCCATTATCTTCAAAGCGTCTTCTAAAGTATTTGAATGCGTAATTACTTTCGCAACCATTGAATCATAGAATGGTGGTAATGTGTAATTAGGATATAGAGCCGATTCAACTCGTAAACCTAGACCGCCTGAAGGAAACATTAATTGATCAATGTGACCAGCGGAAGGTCTAAAATTATCTCTTGGATTCTCTGCGTTCAAACGTACTTCAACCGCAAAGCCTTCTACTTGAATATCAGCTTGCTTATACGTTAATGGTTCACCCATGCCTACACGGATTTGTTCTTTTACAATATCTACACCTGTTACCATTTCGGTTACGGGATGCTCAACTTGTAAACGAGTATTCATCTCCATAAAGAAGAAGTTATTGTCTTTATCAACTAAAAACTCAATGGTTCCAGCGTTCTGATAGCCTATGGCTTCCGCTGCTTTTACAGCTGTTTCACATATGTTTTTTCTGACCTCTAAAGGCAGACTGACCGCAGGTGAGATTTCTAGAACTTTTTGATTGTTACGTTGGAATGAGCAATCTCTTTCTCCTAGATGGATAACATTTCCGTATTTATCGCCTAATAATTGAACTTCAATATGTTTTGCAGGCGCAATGATACGCTCAATATATAAATCTTTATTCCCATATATTGCTTCCGTCTCATTTTGCGCTTGATTAAATAATAAATCTAATTGTGAAGCATCTTCAACACGGCGCATCCCTTTACCGCCACCACCATCTGCAGCTTTAATCATCAATGGGTAGCCAATATCAAGTGCGATATCACGGGCTTCTTCTATTGAATAAATTAAACCAGCACTACCGGGAGTAATTGGAATACCAGACTTACGCATTGTATCTCTGGCATGTTGTTTATGTCCCATGACATCAATAATATGACTATTTGGTCCGATGAATTCAATCCCTACATCTTCACATAAAGTCACAAAGTCACTACGTTCTGATAAAAAACCGTAACCGGGGTGAATCGCATCCACACCTGTTGCTAAAGCAGCACTGATGACAGCGACTGGATTTGCATAAGAATCCAATGATTTTGCTGGACCAATACAAATGGCTTCGTCCGCTAATTCAGTATGCAAGGCATTCCGATCTGCTTCACTGAAGATAGCCACTGAAGTAATATCCATCTCGCGGAGCGCACGTATAATTCTAACCGCGATTTCTCCACGGTTTGCCACGAGAACTTTTTTAAACATCTTATTTCGCCCCTATAATGAATGTCATTTCACATTCACATACGACTTTATCCCCAACGTATGCTTTACCAATTCCGATACCTGCATTACTTTTTAGTTTTTTAATATTAACTTCAAGACGTAATACATCTCCAGGAACAACTTTTTTACGGAATTTAACTTTATTTAAACCACCTAAGTAAGCTGTCTTTCCGTCAAATCCTTCTAATGATAATAATGGAATTGATCCGGCTTGTGCTAATGATTCTACAATTAGAACGCCTGGGAATACAGGTTCTCCAGGGAAGTGTCCTTGGAATACTTCTTCGTTAATTGTCACGTTCTTACGTGCGACAACTTTTTCACCCGGAATTAATTCATCCACTGCATCGATAAAGAAAATTGGGTAACGATTTGGAATAATTTCCATTACTTGAGTTGCTGTTAATAGTGTCATTGTTTTCCTCCTACTTAATTCTCATAATTGGTTGACCAAATTCAACAACAGTTTCATTCTCAACAAGAATTTCTACAACTGTTCCTGAATGGTTCGCTTGAATTTCATTCATTAATTTCATTGCTTCTATAATTACGACTGTATCTCCTTCAGACACAGTGTCACCAACCTTAACGAAAGCATCGCTATCTGGGTTAGGTTGTAAATATACTACCCCAACCATTGGTGATGTAATTAATACACCTTCCTCAACGTCGATGTCGTTTGTTACTGGTTTCGTTTCATCGATCTGAGTTGGAGCTGTTTCTTGCTCCACTGTCGGTGTTGGTGTTGGTGTTGGTTTACTTTCTTCTTGTTGACCGTAGTAAACCGGGGCTTCTTTAGGCATTTCTTTTGAAAGAACGAGTTTTACATCGTCTGTTTCATAGTTTAAGAAAGCTAATGAAGATTGATCTAATTTATCGATTAATGATAGTAATTGTTCTTGATTCAAAATTACGCACCGTCCCAACGTTTAAAGCAAAGTACCGCATTATGTCCACCAAAACCTAGCGAGTTAGATAGAGCATATTGAATGTCTTGTTTACGTCCTTCACCAGGTACATAGTCAAGATCACATGCTTCGTCTGAATTTTCTAAGCCTAATGTTGGTGGGATAAAGCCTTCTTGTAATGCTTTAACCGCCATAATTGATTCAACACCACCGGCAGCACCTAATAAATGACCAAAATGTCCTTTAGAACTTGAAATTGGCACTTTATGTGCGTAATCTCCTAAAGCATATTTAATCGCTGTCGTTTCACCTGAATCATTTGTTGGTGTACTTGTTCCATGGGCATTAATATAATCAACATCTTCTGGTTGAATACCTGCCATCTTAATGGCTTGGAGCATCGCTTCTCCTGCACCACTTCCGTCAGGTAATGGAGCAGTCATGTGGTAAGCATCTGAGTTTGAACCATAACCAACGACTTCACCATAAATTGTTGCATTACGTGCTTGAGCTGATTCTAATGATTCTAAGAATACAATCCCAGCACCCTCACCCATAACAAAGCCATCACGATCTTTATCAAATGGACGAGACGCTTTTGCTGGATCTTCATTTGTAGATAAAGCAGTTAAAGCCGCGAAACCAGAGATTCCGATTTCGTTAATCGTTGACTCAGCGCCACCCGCGATACAAGCATCTAATAAACCATTTTGAATCTTAATAAACGCCTCACCTATCGCATTAGTTGCACTGGCACAAGCTGTTACAATATCTAAACTGATTCCACGTGCACCAAACTGCATTGAAATATTCCCAGCGGCCATGTTCCCAATTGTTAATGGAACAAATAAAGGCGGTACTCTTTTAGGACCTTTATCTTTCATCTTTAAAATACCGTTTTGAATAGCATGTAGTCCACCAATTCCTGAACTCACCATTACCCCTACATTAAATGGATTACTTGAAATATCATAACCACTCATCTCAACAGCTTCTTTACTTGCTGCGACACCAAATTGTGAGAATTTGTCCATTCTCTGGCTATCTTTTCTTCCTAATTCTTCTCTTGCATCAAAGCCTTTAACTTCCCCTGCAACAGTTACGCCTGTTTCAGATGCATCAAAACCTTCAATTGGTGCAATACCTGATTTATTTGTTAATACACTATCCCAGAATGCATCGACACTATTACCAATAGGTGATACAGTTCCTAGACCTGTTATTACGACTCTTCTCATAGAATCCTCCTTAAATATGTAATCCACCGTTAACTTCGATGACTTGACCGGTAATATATCGGTTAGTAATCAAAAAATCAACGACAGAACTAATCTCTTCAACTTGACCAAAGCGTTTTAATGGAATGTGACTTAACATAGTTTTCTTAACTTTATCACTCAAAGCGTCAGTCATATCTGTTTCAATATAACCTGGCGCTATCGCATTGACAGTGATTGATCGACTTCCTAGCTCTTTCGCTAAAGACTTAGTTAAACCGATTACGCCTGCTTTACTGGCAGCATAATTTGCTTGCCCTGGATTTCCTGTTACACCTACAACACTAGACATATTAATAATTGTCCCAGATTTTTGTTTTAACATAATCGGTGATACAAATCTTGTTAAGTTAAAAGTTCCTTTTAAGTTTGTATTGATCACGTTATCAAAATCTTCTTCTGTCATACGAAGGAATAATCCATCGCTTGTAATACCCGCATTATTAATTAAAACGTCGATTCTGCCATATGTTTCGCGAACTTCCTCAACAAGTTGTTTCGCTCCATCAAAATGACTAATATCTCCGATGGCTTGACCTACTTCCAATTCATAGTCAGCAAATTCTTGAAGTACTTCCACAGCAATTGGTTTACGACTATTTAAAATTACTTGATGCCCAGCTTCTGCTAAATGTTTAGCGATGCCAAGTCCAATTCCTCTTGAGCTACCGCTGATTAAACATGTTAATGTCATTATTTCCCTCCACTACTTAACCATTGTGTTAATTCTTCAACATCTTCAACTTTATCCACTACAAAAACTTCTGGAGCCAATTCATCCTTCGCCATTAATTTAGCTAAGGTATTTCCTGGTCCAATTTGGATAACATGTGTAATTCCCTCTTCTTTTAAGCGATGAACCGTTGGGAACCATTTCACTGGTTTAACCAAATGGTCGCTTAATAAAGTACGAATCTGATCTGTTGAATGATTCTCAACAGTTACATTACTAATTACTGGAACTGTTCCTGCTTGAAAGTTTGTGTCGGCAAGTACTTCTTCGTAGTCTGCTTGCATCCCTTTCATAATCGGAGTATGGAAAGGTCCTTCTACTTTTAAAGGGATAACCTTCCGATAACCTAAACTTTTTGCTTCTTTTCTAAAAGCAGTGACTGCTTCTTTTATGCCTGCGACGACAATTTGAGTCGGCGAGTTGTAATTAGCAATATATAAAGGCGTCTCTTCAGTATGAATACTTTCAACAAGTGTCTTAATTTCATCGATAGGCATATTAATTACTGCTGCCATAAGGTAACTTGCATCCTTTTCGATGTGTTCACAGTACGCGGACATAATATCTCCACGCTTTTTGATTAAATTTAATCCTTCGTCAAGTTCTAATATGTTACTGGCAATTAAAGAACTATACTCACCTAAACTTAACCCAGCCATATATTGTATGGCTGGGAGTTTAGTTTTAATCGATTCATAAATAGCTAAGCTTGTTGTAACGATTGCAGGTTGAGCATTTTTTGTTAAAGCCAATTGATTGATATCAGAATTGATCCACGTTTGAATCAGTAATTGAGTGATGTCTTCTGCTTGAGTGAAGATTTCTTTTGCTTCTTGAAATGCTTCGACAAAATCCATTCCCATACCTTCATAATGTGCACCTTGACCATTAAATATAATAGCCAATTTCATAAAATCACCCTTTCAATTAAGCTTCAAAATAATTTGCTTTTTCCTTATATGTTTCTTTCGCTACTTGAATATAATCTTCGATAATTTCTTTAACAGTTTGTCTTTCTTTAATTAAACCGGCAATCTGGCCAGCCATCATTGATCCACCTACTGTATCGCCTTCCACAACGGCCTTTCTTAAAGCGCCTTGAGCCATTTGCTCCAACCGTGAAAAGTCTTGACCTGGAAGACTTGTGATTTCTTTCTCGACTTGTAAATATTCTTTTGTTAGTCGGTTTCTCAGAACTCGGACTGGATGTCCTGTAATCTGACCTGTTACAACAGTATCAATGTCACTTGCTTTAAGGATCGCGTCCTTAAAGTTATCATGAGCATTTGATTCATCTGCAACAACGAAACGTGTACCCACTTGGATACCGTCAGCACCTAGCATTAAAGCTGCTGCTAAAGCACGACCATCTCCGAATCCTCCTGCAGCAATGACAGGAATCGTTACAACTTCTGTGACTTGAGCTAAAAGGGCTAAACTCGTTAATTTACCGATATGTCCCCCAGCTTCCATCCCTTCAACAACAACAGCGGCAGCTCCGATTTTCTCCATTCTTCGTGCAAGAGCGACTGAAGCTACAACTGGAATCACTTTAATTCCTGCATCGTGAAATCTTTGCATGTATTTTGCAGGGTTTCCTGCACCTGTTGTAATGATTTTTATTCCAGATTCGATTAAGTAATCAACAACCTCTTCGGTATTTGCGTTTAAAAGCATGACATTCACTGCAAAAGATTTGTCAGTTTTTGACTTCATTAATTCAACTTTTTCTCGAACTAATTCAACAGGGTCATGTCCTGTTCCTATAACGCCTAATCCACCAGCATTGGATACTGCGCTCGCTAAATCTGCATCAGCAACCCATGCCATTGCACCTTGAACAATAGGATATTCAATGTTTAGTAATTCTGTAATGGCTGTCTTCATATATACCTTCCTTTATCTAACGAGAAAAATTATTTGTCTAATCCTTCTACGTAACTAACTAAATCTCCAACTGTTTTTAAGTCTTGGTCAGTATCAATTGTAATATCGAATTCGTCTTCGATTTCATTGATTACTTGGAAGATATCTAAGCTATCTGCTTCTAAGTCGTTTTCAAAGCTAGTTTTTAAGGTTACTTCATTCTCTTCTACACCTAATTGATCCACGATAATTTCTTTAATTTTTTCAAACATAAAATTTTCCTCCAATAATTTTTATAATTTTGTGTGTACTTCGCCCCATGTTAAGCCTGCACCAAAACCAATCATAACAATACTTTGAGTGCCATCTAGTCTGATTTGCTTTGCTTCAACCATTTCATTTAATAAAATTGGAATACTTCCAGCAGATACATTCCCAACACGGTCTATGTTCGATGGTATTTTTGATAAATCCATCTTTAGTTTTTTGGACATCATCTTTATAAAGCGGAAATTCGCTTGATGACTAACGATATAATCTAAAGTTTCTTGTTCGTTTACAAATTGATCTAATGACGGAAGAACCGTTCTTTGAACGAAATTGAACACTTCGCGTCCATTCATCGTCAAAGTAATATCTCCTTCTTCATTAGGAGCTACTGCGATGGATAGATTTTCATCGCCACGAGAATTCAAACAACTATCATATTCAGGTAGGCCTTCGCCGTCATTGGCAATTAACAATGCCCCAGCGCCATCACCGAATAAGATAGATGTACCACGATTATTGAAATCTAAAATCTGACTCATCTTCTCAGCACCAATTACTAATGTGTAGCCAGATGAAAATGATTTTGACATTTTCTCAGCAATATCCAATGCATAGACAAATCCACTACATGCGGCATTAATATCAAAACTAATGGCATTGTGACAATTAAGATTTAACTGCACTTTATTGGCTGTCGATGGTGTATATTCTCTTTGAGACATTGTTGCAACTATAATCAACTTAATGTCATGTCGAATATCTTCATCCAGTTTACTAAGTAAATCGTCTACGGCATTTGTCGCAATACTCGCCACTGTCTCTTCATCATTTGCAAAAAAACGTTGTTTTATACCAGTTCGTTGTTCAATCCATTCTGTGGATGAGTCTAACTGATTTACTTCGATTAATTCTGTGTTTGATACAGCTTTCTCCGGTAAATACGCTCCTGTAGCAATAATACGACTCATATCATCTTCCTTTTCTACAATTTCTCTTTAATGTCATTTAAGAAATTATGTAGATTACCTAATCCCTTAATTAACATTTCCGCTTCTTCTTTATCTAGACCTGCGATTGTATCTCTTACCATATCTAGATGGAATTTGCGGTGCAAGCGAAAGAGTAGTTTTCCTTTTTTAGACAACTTAAGTCTAACAACTCGACGATCTTCTTCTAAACGCACCCGTTCAACATAGCCTTTTGTCACAAGATTTTGTATGGACACAGACAAAGTACCTTTAGTGACAGATAATTTCTCTGCTACTTGTGATGAACTTAAATCTCCTTTAAGACCAATTGCTTCAATAGTATGCATCTCTTTAATAGTTAGATCTGAAAACTCACTTTGTCTAAGCGAATTTTCTTCAATTAATAGTACTTCATTAAATATTTGGACCAAATAATCGTTAATTTTTGTAACGGTCCCATTATCCACTCATTATCACCTCTCATCAACTTCGTTTGATATTCAAACTATTTGATAGTCAAATAATAAATGAAATTAGTTTGGTTGTCAAACTATAAAAGTTTAAAGTTTTTTTAAGATGATAGAAACTATTAGGAATGGCGATTATTCAAATCATTATTGTTATATTGTGTAATCGTTTTAAGTATTATTATAGCTTTATTTTGTTGAAGATATGTGTTGGGTCGTATTTAAAGTGTGGAAATATGAAAAATGTCCCTGAGATTTTTGAAAATAAAAAAAGCTATCAGATGAAAAATTCACCCAATAGCTTATTATTTCGTGTGTATTATACGACACCATTCATAATCATTAATTTAGCAATACTTTCAAATGACGCAATATCTGCTCCGGCAGCATAATCATGATCTAAGTTGTAATTATTACTTGCATCTAATGCTTGTTTGAAGATATCTTTCATGATGACTTTAAGTTTCTCGTCAACTTCTTCCGTTGTCCATCTTAGTCTTTGAGAGTTTTGACTCATCTCAAGCGCAGATACCGCAACCCCACCAGCGTTAGCGGCCTTACCAGGCCCATAGTATAATTTGTTTTCTTTATATACTTTTACTGCATTTGTATGGCTTGGCATATTTGCCCCTTCAGCGACAAATTTAATTCCATTATCAACTAAACGTTGGGCTTGTTCTTCGTTAATCTCATTTTGAGTTGCACATGGTAAGGCAATATCTGCTTTAATATCATGATCCCAAAGTGAACCTTCAAAATACTCAGCATCTGAATGAGCATCAATATATTCTTTAATTCTTCCACGGTTATCAATTTTAATTTGTTTTACCGTATCTAAATCGATACCATTTTCAGCATAAATTGCCCCATCTGAGTCACTTAATGAAACAACTACACCACCAAGTTCCATGGCTTTCTTAGCAGCAAAATAAGCTACATTCCCAGATCCAGAAATCATCACTCGTTTACCTTCTAATGATTCATTCACTTCAGTCAACATCTCTAATAAGAAGTAAATTAATCCGTAACCCGTTGCTTCAGTACGTCCTTGACTCCCCCCAGCTGGAATTGGTTTCCCAGTTAATACACCTGGAGTCTTAGCGTTTAAGCGTTTGTATTGCCCGAACATGTATCCAATTTCTCGTGCACCTACACCAATATCTCCAGCAGGCACATCTTCGTCCGCACCAATGTATTTTTGTAATTCAGTCATAAAACTTTGAGTAAAGTTCATAACTTCATTGTCTGATTTCCCTTTAGGATCAAAATCAGCACCACCTTTACCTCCGCCGATTGGTAGACCTGTTAAATCATTTTTGAAGATTTGCTCAAAAGCAAGAAACTTCATGATACTTTGGTTTACTGATGGATGGAAGCGAATACCACCTTTATAGGGTCCATTTAAGGAATTAAATTGCACACGGTAACCACGATTCACTTGAACTTTCCCCTGGTCATCTACCCAAGGAACACGGAAAGAAATAATTCTTTCTGGCTCAGTGATTCGTTCAAGTATTGCCAAATCTTCATATTCAGGATGTTTTTCAATCACTGGTTCAATTGCATCAAGAAAATCTTTCACAGCTTGTAAAAATTCTGTTTCATGCTCAAAAGTTTTTGATAACTTGTCATAAACACGCGTCATATAATTATTTGCCATTATGTGTCACTCCTCTTTTCGTATATGTCATTATAACACAGCTTTTTTCCATGATAATATTTTAATAAAGGTCTCTAATTTCTCATCTCATTTAAATAGAAATATATATCTGATTTACCCTCTTGCTGAGTAAAATCATAATCGTAATTGTTAAAGCCACCAATCTCAAAACCTTGTTTTAAATAAAATTTACAAGCGCCTAAATTATTATCTTGTCCAATAGTGAATACGCCTTTATAACCTAGACTTTGGGCTTCTATGAGACCCTGTTTAATCAATGCTTGACCGTGTCCAAATCGGCGGTATGCTTTCATTACTTTTAAATCAGCTAAGTACATATACTTATTCCAGTGATTTTCAAAGATTGCTAATGCGACACATTTTGAATCTTGAAAAGCTCCAATGGCAAATCCTTTTTCAACAATCTCTTCATATATATAGTTCTCTTCAGGAAAAGTTTGTTCTTCAACTTGCTCGAACAATTCTTCTTTATAAGTCCATTGTTTATTATTTAATGAAACAACTAACTTGCCATATAATTCAAACGGCTCATTCGGTAAATTCAATGCTGCTTCTTCGTCTTTAGTTATGAGTTTATATTCCATGCCGATCACCTACCTTTTTTGATAATTACTACTATACACCTTTCAGGAAAATGTTACTATTCTCAGATAGATGTTCTATCTGAAATTTTAAAAAGCAAAAAACCTCCTACCTTAGTAAGTAAGAGGTTTATTCAGTCAACAATATAATCCTATTTCAGCATGATACAACAAGCTTATAATAGGCGACTTTTAGGGGATTTTTCATAAAATAACTTACTCTCAGTTAGAACGCCACGATACAAACCGCGTCATATCAATGTTTCTTTACGATCTAGGCAGGATTCGAACCTGCGACCGTTATTACGCTCTGGGAAATGCTAATGTGAGCTGACTGCTGACCTATCAATACCTAAGCGCTCTGGATATTCGACCTATTTACTGAACCTTTTTCGAACCCCTTATTACCACGATTCGATTGTGGTTTGTAAAGTATAACATAGATAGTCTTATCCTATTTAGTGAATACATTGCCTAAAATAAGAATATCATCTCTTCTGTTATCCTCAAATGTATCAATCTTCTTAATCTCATACATTTTATTTTTATATACAATACGATTATTCGTACTTAATCCTTCTTCACGGTAGTTGATCATGAATAGTCTATCCTCAAAATTAATATCCATGTTATCGTACATATACTCATTAGCTCCTACTTGTCTTACATATGCTTTGCAATCAAATAGTTTTCTCCACTTAACAACTAAACGACCTGTTTCTCTATCCATAACATTCACTGGTTCATAGAAGGTAATTATTTTATCCTTACGATTTCCCTTCTCACGTCTTAAACTAAATAATCTATCGTTGGTAATCATCTGTTCAATCCTTTCTATATAGTAGTTGTGTTTCTTGTATCTCTATGCTGATATATACCCCTCAGCATGGGGTTTTCTTGTATCTCTATGGTGATGTAACACCTCAGCATGGGTTTTTCTTGTATCCCTATGCTGATATAACACCTCAGCATGTTGTTTCACTGTACGTTACTAGGCTGTAGGTTCTTAATCTCCTCGTAACGCTCCAATAATCCAACGTAAGCATCTAATAAACTGGCTGTACCGTCTATACGTCTGCTAGGGTTAGAAGTTTTCTTTGGTTGGATATTACCGTTAATATCTTCCTTCACTGCTGTGTTAGTTAAACACCATTTCAAGATAGGGTTATTATTATAGTTCACTCGTTTCCCTGCTAGATCAGCACCTAGTGTTTGCATTGGTAAACTTAGCGTTTTAACCCCTTGTGCTGTAGGCACCATGTTAAAGCCTTCTCGTTCCAATTCAAGGACTAGATGACTAGCGCTGTACCTATCATAGTATATATAAGGAAGGTTTATGTTATAGACGTTCACTATATCTAAGAACCATCTTGTCAACAGTGAGTAATTTATAAGATTCCCTTGAGTGAAAGTTAGCAATCCTCGTTCTTCCCATTTCTCAAGTAGGCTTCTTTCCTCAGCAGTTCGTATCTTCTTACTATCCTCTGGAATCCAATAATGCTGATGTACGTATTTAGTATTGTCATCTGGATTAAATATCAGTACTGTAGCGCATGTTAAATCGACGTTAGAGGATAGATCCATACCACCGATGGCATAATAGTTCTGAAATGAGCTTAAATCGAACGTTTTTTCATTGTTTATTTGAGAAAAGTCTAACCATGTACCTGTTTCACTTCCTCGAACGTTAAAATCCTTAACTAAAATACCTCGTAAATCAACTGGATTATTCTTAGCACGGTCTAATTGCTGTTCAATATATGAGTGTTTTTTTATCGTACCTAATGCTGGATTAGCTTTCATCCAATTATCTGGATCTAAATATTCTTCTGGATCATCTAGTTCATATATAATAGGAAGGAATGTTTCATCTTGGTATATACCATCAGCTACTTTAGTAGCATATTCATATGTATCATCAAAGATTGATTCCCTAACCGTACCTGCTGTACTAATCATAATCAGCAGTGGTTGATCTCGACTTGATAATGATTGTTTCATAACTTCATATGTACCTCTGCTTTTAATCGCATGAACTTCATCGATGATAACTAGATGGCTGTTTAAACCATCTAAGGTATTACTATCTGAGGATAAAGGTTGAAACTTACTCATATTAAAATCACAATAAATATCTGTTTTCCGTTTCTTTAATACGCTTGATAAGTGTGGATCTTGTTTAATCATATTCAAGGTACTTTCAAATACGATATAAGCTTGTTCTCGTTTAGTAGCAATTGAGTATATCTCAGCACCTGTTTCATTATCCGCTAGTAACATATATAAGGCAATGGCACTTAATAGTGTAGATTTACCGCACTTTCTCGCTACTAATAATAAACTCTCTCTATATTGTCTCAATCCTGTATCAGCATCCACAAATCCAAATAAAGCCTGTATATAAGCCTTTTGAAATAACTCCAACTCTATAAGTTGTCTCGCTTTATCTCCTTTAGAGTGCCTGCAAAACGATTCAATGAATTTAATTGGTCTCAATGCTGATTCCTCATCAAAGATATATCTACCTGTGGGATGTTCTATCCTATCCTTTAGTTCGTTATAAACCTTAGCTACACGCTTACTAGTAACTATTTCTCCTGATTCTATCTTATTTACGTATTCTATAATATAGTTCAATTATTCAACTCCTTTCATATTTAAATTAATCTCTCTAATTAGAGGTCATGAACTCAGCAAGTAATTGAGCTTCTGGTGTTAATTCATCTGTAGCATTTTCTGATTTCGGATATAAGTTCTTCAATTCACCTAAGTATTGCTTGTATCTATTTGATAGATCCATGTATGATTTAAACTCTGGTGTTTGTCGTGTATTACTCTGAGCACCATTAACAAACATGCTAGTAGCACCTTCATTTATAAGTTCCTGCTTCACGTTATCTAAAACTTCTCGCATAAATACTAGTTCTTCTATCAATTCTTCAGCAATGTGTTGGTGTTCTTCTGGGATTATGTGTAAAGTTTCTTTCAATTTGTCTGTATATTCGGTTTTATTCAAGGTAATTAACCTCCTTATTATTTTCAAAATTCAGTTTAGGGGTGTGGGAAAGGGGGGTGGCGGTCTTTGAGGTTATATGAAGAATGTTGATATAGGGGGGATTGTTTGAAAACACTATGAAAGCTTGGTGTATCAACGTTTATCAACTTGTATTAAATTGCCATCAATATCGAACAATAATCCTTTGTCTGTTAAACTCTTATCGTTGCTTGCATGCACTTTCGCATGACAATCAGTACATAAAGGAATCAAATTCTCTTCTCCATAAGCAATCATTGGATCATGAATGTTCTGTGCATTAAGATGAACGATGTGATGTACTACCTTAGCTGGTGCTTGGCAGTGCTGACATATCCAATCATATTTACTCATGATATATTCTCTTGTATCTATCCATTGCTTACGCTTATAGAAGTTCCCTGCAAATTCTCTCGCCATTTGTTATTCACCTCTTTTATGTTTAATGTAGTGTGTAGTCATATGTACTAGTACTTACATATTTATACCCCTATACTTCTAAGGTATAGCCTGTATAATTACCCCTTGTACTTTTTAAAATAGCACTCTGTTTAAAAACAGATGCTGTCTTAAATCAGCAGTTGTTGGTAAATGGATAAATATGTACGCTTTAGTATTTGTATTAGTATTAGTATTAGTATTAGTATTTTAAAGGTAGTCGTTCAATTGGTATGGGCTCGTGATTGAGCTAGTTTGATGGTATTGATAATGATAGCTGTTACTTAATATGTTATGTACTCAGCACGTTGTGTGTGTGCTGATCTAACATAAGCAAACGGTAATCACTTATCATAGAAGGTATATATAACATAAAGGGTAGCCATAAATTGACTACCCCCTATGTGTAAATATACTAAGTTGTTTTTTTGAAAGGTGGTATTAATTATTTAGAGGTGTAAATAACAATATATTGAAAGGTATAGATATGATAGATGGTTACTGAGTATCTCGATTATGCTTTATAGTAGATGTTAATGAATCAATAACTCTTTGTAATCTGTAGGATTGGGTATCCTCAGCATTGAACCATAATTGAATTAAGAAGGATGATAGTGTGAACACTAACGGTTCCTTCTCCTGTTCCTCAATCGTAAGCCCTGTTGTTTTCTCAATTTGGCTTGGTAAACTCTCTACTAAGGGTACGACTAATGAATCAATTAAATAGCTATCACTATCTAGACCTAATATATCTACAGCATCTGGTGTACTAAAAACCATTCCTATTCACCTGCTGTAGCTAACTTAACAAATGCTTCTGGTAAGATTACTTGAGTATCAGCGATAGCTAATGCACGGTAATCAATTAAACCTTTATTGAATGAGCTTTGAGTTGATACTTCTAAGGCAATTCCATTAGGCATGTTGTAACCTAAGTAGCTTGAGAAGTCTCCTAAGTAGATCTCATTATCAGCAATGTTATCATCAATAACGATTACTTTACCTAAGATTGTTCCGACATCAGCGTTACGTGCATCAGGGTTAAAGATAGGACGGTTGTTATTATCCACTACCCCATATACTAAGTTGTATAATGTGGCGTTGTTCATAGCGAATTTAGCATTTTTAGAGTAGCCACGTTTCAATAAACCTAATGCTTTTGTAAAGTCTGTGTATGCTGGTGCGCTAGATAATTCTACTAAGTTACCATTTACTTCTGAGAACTCGATAGATTCTAACCCTTCACCTTGTCCAACTCCTGTTCCGTTAACTAATGATTGTTCAATAGCTTCCATAACAGAAGAAACTAATTCGTCTGTCACATATGATTCAAATGCTTGAATACTCATCTTCTTAGCACTTGCTGACATTGAGAAGATCTTGATTAATTCATAGCCTTTAAATTCAACCGATGTAGGTGTAGTCTTTTCACCTGCTACTTCAGCACCTTCTGTATGCCATTCTGCTACAGTTAATGGAGTACCGACTGGAATCTTTAAGTTACTTGGGATATTGAATCCACGTGCTTCAGCTAATAATCCACCTTGTGTACGTGCTTTACGAACCACTTCATTTAATGTAAGTGTTGGGATTACTTGAGCGTTTGTAGTTACTGTATTAAATCCGTCTAAACGTTTCTCAGTTTGTAAGGCTTGTTCTGCTGTCTCTAATGCACGTTGCTCTGTTTCTTCTAATGGTTTGTTTAATAAGTCTTTGTAAAACGCTGTACGGTATTCCTCAGTTGCGAAAATATCTGTATTGTTCATATGTGTTTTGTCTCCTTTATTATCTGTATTGTGAGTTCCTGTAATTGGGTTAAATGATTCTTGTACGTTTGTCTTAAATTGACTACGTTTATCTTCTAAGTTAGCTTTAGCATCTGTTAATCCTTGTACTTCAATATTAAGTACCTCAATATCAGCATCAGGGTTAGTGTCAACTTCAATAACAATCTGCTGAGAACGTTCCTCAATCTCACCAATTGTACGTTGATTCCAGTAGTTAAATGATTCCTCAATAGTTTTAAAATTCATGTTTTATCTGTCTCCTTTTAATAATAATTTATTTAATTGAATCTTTAGATCCTTACGTTCTGTACTATCTAACTTACTATGAACATCTTCTATCATACTTCTAGCTTCAACTGAAACTACCGTTTCCTTATAAGCTGGGTATGGTACGATACTTACTTCAAACACCTTATCAATTTTATGAATACTACGTGTTCTAGTTCCAGCATCGTATATGTGTCCATCATCAGATACGGTAAAAGCAAATGACATATTCTCTAAGTCTCCACGTTGTACTGCCGTATAAACGCTTCTTGCTTCTTCTGTACTGGGTAATGTAGCTCTCATACGTAAACCTACCTCATCCACGTATAATTCCATCGTTTTACCCGTTCTAGCCAATGGAATTTTATTCATATCGTGATTGTAGATTAAGCGTGTATCATTAAAATCTACGCCATCTAATGCACCACGTTGAATAACTTCGGTATAGACATTGTCTCCTTTGCCTATGGTAGTAGGTGTGTCGAATAGGATAGGGTAACCTACGAGTATCATATCCTCTTGAGTATCAGCATCTCGTTGTTCAATTTGAATGTTATTTATTCTAATCTCTTTCATTTGATTCTCCTTCATTTGGATTGGTGGATGTATTATCTTGTTGATCGTTTGTACTTGAATTACCTTCTGCTTGATTACTCATGCTTAAATGAGTTCCTGCTTGACCGTTCACGCTTGAATGAGCTTCTAGCTGGTATTCATTGACGATTGATGTATCAGCATAGTTTAATGATTGTAATCGTTTATTACCATCCTCATCAGTCAATTTAGGTAAGTTCAATATACTTCTAGCTTCATTAATAGTAACCAATCCCATCGGAATGATTTCCTTTAATAACTTAGTCTTAGATTCCATGCTAGCAAACTGAAGCCCAATTGATGTAAATTCAATCTTGTTACCATAAGCCTTTTCTCTATCAGTAAATAGCTTATTTGTAAATTCTAATGACAACTGTATAGCAAGTGGTTCGATAACTGATTCGTAAAACGATGCAAACTCGTCTTCATTATAATCACTTGAAACAATCTTAGGATTAACACCTAAGTAGTTGTAAATCTGATTGCTGATCGTATTAATCTGCTGTTCACTAATTGTATATGGTTTGCTGTCAATGGGTGTATATTGCACTGATTGATCAGTAGCAACAACGCCACCTGAGTTTTCTAATGAAAGATACTGACTTGTAAATTCTTCTTTTCTTTTCTTCAAGGTCTCTGGTGATAATGTTGTTTGATAATTTACAATACCTCTCAGATTAGCACCTAACTCAATACCTCGTACCGTCCCACTCATTTGAGCATCTGATACTTTCAGCAATGGATTGAGTGATGAGTTATCATCTCCTAACAACTCATCTGATCTGTAGTTTCTTCTCAGATGGATGAGCTGGCTATAAGGGATATAAACTTCAAAGCCTGAACTATATGTAAATTTACAAACTAAGTCGTTATCAGCATCCAGTCCGAATTGCATGGATTGACCTTTAATTGGATATAGTCCTGTAAGATTACCTCTTTCATCACGTTCTATGTAGACAAAGCTGTTGTTGTGTAAAAACAAGGTAGATATGATTTTATATTGAAAGTCGTAAGTGGATTGATAGGGATTAGGTTGGGTTTGTAACAAACGATTAATCCTCTCAGTTCCTTCTCCTTGATTAATGTAATGAATAGGCTTTAACTTAGCCCCGTTTCTTGCAATTGCATCTACAGCAGATGTTAGCGTGGGATTGCTGTGTGTTTCAGCATGTGAAGATGTGAAACTCCCACCCAAACTAGGTAAATAATCAAAATCAATTTGATTAGATGTGTTGATTGCTGATTGTTTATTTTCATTTTTAAATAAACCGTTAAACCAATCTATAATATTTGCCATTTATTGCTCCTTTCATTGAAACTATCTGATGAAGTCCTCAATTGGGGATTCATCTAATATATTTTCTCTAATGGTTTATCGAGTTCTTGTAAGTATTCAGCAAGGTCTAGCCAATGATTGTAAGGAAAGCCTTCTAGTTCATCGAATGGTACTTTGTTTTTTTCAAGGTTGAATATTCGAATCATTTCACTAATTATAAAGTCAGTCGATTGTAATGTCGATATATTATAGACTGTTTCAAAGGATCTGATTGAGTTTTCTAGGCTATAGATTTCAACCTCATAACCGCCAGTACTATTCCAGACTTCTAATCCCCAAAAGTCGTTGATTCTAATATTAAATGTTTCTATTTCTGATATCTCAGCATTGTGTTTTTGTGATAATTCTTTAAATGTTTTCATATGTTTTTGCTCCTTCTTTTTGTGTGTTTTTTATTATTGGTTGCAAGATTGAGTTAAAAGTTGCAAGTTGGTTGCACGTTTTTTTGAAACTTGCAACCATATAAACGTTGTTACATCAGCATTTGTGAGGTGTGGTTGCAAGGTTGCAAGTTTTTCTCACTAGTTTCTTTAGTATTTACGTACGTATTTTAATAAACCTATAGGATAATCTTGCAACCTTGCAACCACCCTCTATAAACGTTATTCCCATGCTGTTTAGGTGGTTGCAAGATTGAATAAAACTTGCAACCAAACTTGCAACCTTGCAACCAAACTTGCAACTTTATTACTTAATCTATTCTTCTATCTTTTTAAATGTACTGTAATTATTTCCTGGTTTTACTTTCTCTAAGTCATATGCTGAACCGTTAGAATATGTTGATGGGTAAGTATCATCTATACCTTTAAACTTCACATGCTTACGTTCCCACTCACTCCCTAATATATATTCTAACTGTTTCGTAAATTTAATCTGACTTAATGGTCTATAAGTATTCTCTTCACAAAATTCCTTATAATAATCGTAAACGATTGTGGTAGGTATTTCAGTCCACTCATACATATCAAAGAATGATTCTTTGAAGTCCGCTACTGGGTCATTCTCAGCAATGTAATCTTTCAATGCTTCTTTAGATGCTCTAGGTTCTGTAAAGCTTTCAAAATCCATATGAATAGCTTTATGAAGTACGTACTCTAATAACTCTCTACGTTTAATATAGTCGTCTTTTATTGCTCTATTATCACTGCTGACATCGAACTTAGCATTAAACGGTACAATTAGAATCCTTCTGTATGTTCCGCCTGTCTTGTTATGGATCTTAGGCATTCCATTGGTAGAGAATATTACCGTCATATTGAACTCTCTTGAATACATTGGCTTCATTTTCTGTTCAATGTTAACTGGATCGCCAGTTACTACTGAGTTAAAGTTACTGGAATCATCTATATACACCCCTGCTGGGACATCATCACCAATATTCACTGTCTTACCTTCCAGCATTGATAGTGAGAATCGTTCTTGGAATTGGTTAATTTTTAAGGTAGATACATTATCCTTACCTACGATATTTCTAATTAGATCTTGATACGTACCCTTACCATTATTCCCATCACCAACTAACCATATTGATTTTTTACGTGAATAGTTACCGTTCAAACTTGCTGAGATAACTTGCCATAAAGTAGTTGCTACCTCTGGGTCATTATCAGCAATGCTCTCAATCCATGATTCTACGTTCCAACCATCATTCATGATTGGGTGAAGTGGATTGTGAACATAATCAGTTTCAATCTTGGCTGTAAATACATAATCTGGTGTGAATGGTTCAAGTTCTTTAGTTTTTAGATTGAATACCCCATTTCCAACTGGTATTAAGTAGCGTGAACTTGTTAGTGGTTTATACTTAGCTCTCATCTTTAAATCAAAAATTACCTCGTTGGTATCGTGCATAGTTACGTTACGCTCAACACATTTGATTAACCGTTTAATAGCATCTTCATTTGTGGTATAGATACCCTCGTCTTCTAAGTACATTGCTACTCTAGCATCTTCTCGTTTGTCATAAACGATAAAATCAATGTTTTCTTCTAAGATGGTGGCTATTTGAACAAAGGCTAATTTCTTAGGTTTTCTTCCTCGACTTCCCTCGTTCATCCATTCATCAATGTTTGCTGATCGTTGTTCATTACCTAATTTTTCAAGTAAATCATCTAAGTTAAACTCTGATTCATGGAATAAGCTAACTCTACTGGTAAAATTCCATTTAGTTCTTGGTTTTACATTATTCTTCAATTCTCTTTCCAACCGTTGCTGATTGTTGTTTTTCCATTCAGAATTACCATTAGCCAGCATCGTGACGTATTTAAACGCTTGTTCTTGGGTAATCAATTTTTCTTGAACGTCCTTAATGATTGAGTAATGAAGATTTACGTATTGACCTTCATCTTGAACATTCTCCCAATCAGCTTCAATGTAATTAGCCACCATTTCATCTAGTTCTTCCTCTGGTATAGCTTGAACTACAGAGTGCTGAACGTACCTAGGTTGTTCTTCCTGTATAACCTCAGCAACTGGATAAGGAATACCTTCATTGTAAGAAATTTCATAATCTGTTACTTCGCTACTATGTGCTGGTAGACCTTGTATCTGTGAAAACGTGGAGCTACTAAAATCAGCATTCAATCCAATTTCTTCTGTTACTTTTTTGAATGTTTGTTCAAATTCCAACTTATTTAATGGTCTCTCTGGCTCTATTACAAATCTATATCTAGTGCCTTTAATTCCGTTACTAACAGTTGGATAAGTAACGTAACGGTATCGCCCCATGATACTCTTCACATGCTGCTTAAACTCATCGCCTGACATATCTAAATCATCATAATCAATGATAATTAAATCTCTATTTTCAACTGATTCATTATTTCTGACATAACTACCGTTAGCTTGCGGTTTAATCGAACCTGAGATGAAGTATAAAGCCTCGTCTTTTTTGAAGATTTCTAATTGTGAACTATCAAACACTTGCGGACTATACTCAGCCAGATATTTTACTGGGTCATCTGTATCAATTTTTCTTAATTTGTTGTTTCTCAATCCCTTTTGTACTTTCAAATAATCACTTCTTTCTAGTTATTTGTCTTAGTACAATTTCTTCTTATGTTAATTCCCATCTCTCTCCAAAATGGAAATTCTTCTTAATAATCTCGTACTTTCTAGTAATAATTTATTAATCATTGGTGTTATACTTGATTTTTACATAGCTACATGGTATGATTGCTATGTAAAGTATTTTACAAACTTTACTACTTTCTACGTATTAAAACGTATTACTTTAAGCAGTAATCTCCTAGGGGCTTGAAATAGCCTCTTTTTTTTGTGCGTTCAATTATGCTGAGTACCTCCTTTCGGTCATCTATTAAAAAGTACTGATATCATAGTACTAAACTTAAAATAGTACATTATCTGAAAAAAAAATATCATCTATAGTAATATCAGGATAATATCCCCTCAATTCTTCTTTAATGATTATTTTTTCCTTATCAGTAAAAGGTACTAATCCTTTTTCTTTCCGACTATATGCTTGTTGTGAAATAGTCAAAAATTTAGCCATTTCTTTTTGAGTATAACCTAATATACTTCTCCATAAGAAAATATTTCTGTTCAACATAGCCACCTCCTTAATGTACTATTATAATTCACTAAGTACCGTTGTTTTTGTACTATTATTTTTTCAGTACTTAATCTACTTGTATTCTACCATTAATGATTGTTATTATCAAGTATAAAATCACTTCCAAAAAAAACTTGTTCTATTATTCCTTATTTATTTTTGATAAAATTATTACGAGGTGATTCAATGAGTACTTTCAGCGAGAACTTGAAGAAAATTAGAAAATCAAAGAATCTAACTATGGAAGAATTTGGACAGATGTTTGATCCACCAGCAAGTAAAGGGGTAGTTAGTAACTGGGAAAATAATTATAACTTCCCTAATAATGAAAGATTAGAATTTATAGCAACACTAGGTGGTATGACAGTGGATGAATTATTAGGTGGTGTGAAGATTACTAAAAAAGGAAAAACCGACATTGAAATGTGGAAACGTATTCTTGAAAACCATACCAAAATGTTAGATTCATTGGAACGTTTAAAAAATAGTAATTATCATGATAAGCTTATGAACATCACAACTAAACTAGAGAATGATCTATCAAAAATAATTGATGATATTAATGCTGATAAACTTAATCTTGAAGGTGTGAAGATAAAATTAGATACCCTACAGACTGGTTTAAGTGAAGTAAGTTACAATACGTATGATGATATGAAAGTTCTGGATGCAAATATAGCTAGTAATAAAAACACAATAGATCTAGCCAACCGTAAACTAAAAGAACTTGGATATAACTCAGCATCCGATAATAAAACAGATGCTGACTAACTAACATTTAGATCCATACACAACTCAGCACCTAATAGTAAAACAGATGCTGACTAACACATTTAGATCCATACACATAAAAAATAAGCCCTACTCAATATAGAGTGGGCTTTTTTATAGGCTCTTATTTCGCATTTAAAGGCTGTTTTCAGGCGTTTGGGTATTGAGTGAGTATTTATATATTTTAGTATATAACTATCTAAAAACAATGTTTTTATCAATATTACAATGATTATCAGCACTTGGTGACAATTCGCTATTGGGATTCTTATTTGAATAGTTATTCCTTACCTGTAAGGCTTTGTACAAATCACCGCAAGCTTTACTCAGCATCTTGTACAAGGAATGAACGATTCAATCAATACTTAGAACCTTCAAAACGGTGCTGTAGTTCACCGACCCCCTACTTAATCATTCAATTCCTCTCATAGCATCCAGTAATTCATGATTATCAATATGTAAATACCGTGTAGTCGTCTCAATACTCTTATGATTCAATGCTTTACTAATTAAAGGAACACTCAGTCCATTATCCAATAATCTTTTAGCAAACCCCCTACGTATTGCATGTGGATTAATATTCTCTAGTCCTGTACGTTCTTTATAATACTTAACTCGCTTGCTGAACGTCCTACTCTCCATTGGATTAGCAAGTGATGATAGGAATACATGACCTGTACCAATTCTCACTTGATTATATTCAAGAACTTCTCTATTGACCTTTTTTAAAGTAGATAACATAATTTTTAACCTATCTGATATAGGTAAAGTTAAATATCTGTAATTCTTCATTGATTCTCCAGAATAGCTAATTAACTTTGCATCAAGATCTAACATTTTATAAGTAACTTGGCATATCGTACCTAGTCTTGCTCCTGTTTCCCACATTAATAAAAACATTGTACCATCTCTTAATTCAGTGAAGTTATTAAAATCTAAGCTACCTAATAGGGTTTCTATCTCATCTTGAGATGCTCCAATTTTCACTTCTTCATTTACTCTAATTCGTATTTCGCTCCAAAAATCATGCTGAATAATACCTTCACTATACCACTTATTCAGCACTGCTTTCATTAACTTTAACCTTATTCTCATTGTACTACGTGACACATTATTATGATTGATATACAAAAGAAGCGAATCTTTATCCATTTCTGAAATAAGATTCACTTCTGTTATCTTCATATACCGTTCGATGTGATACTTGTAATCAGACATAGTCCTTTCCTTATATCCCATCAACTTTAATTGATGTAATGTTTCTTCTAACCGTTCCTTAATCGTTAACTTGCTGTTATCCAATTCTTGAATAGTTACCTTCTGACGATGTAAAGTATCTACCAATTCCTTACTCTCACCAAAAATATTAGAAACATCAGTCTCAAAACCTGTTTCGAACTTCTTACTGTAACGTTGCTTACTCATACTGTTTTCCTCCTATTTTACTAGGGATTAAAACAAGGGTTATAAATAGGGTTCGATTTCCCCCCTTGATACAGCAAGGTTATGTACGATCTAGGCAGGATTCGAACCTGCGACCGTTCGCTTAGAAGGCGAATGCTCTATCCAGCTGAGCTACTAGACCATGTTTAATACTGACAACTCTTATATTATATCCTATGATTGACTGATTTGTCAATAACATTTTTAAAAGAGTTGCCGTATTTTTTCTCACTAAATCAATGTTGTATCTTCATCTGGTTCCCAAGGTGTTTTTTCGTCAATATGATCGTAGAACAAGATTCCTTTTAAGTGATCAATTTCGTGTTGTACAACCACTGCTTCATAATCTCTTAAACGAATTTTCTTTTCGTTACCTTCTAAATCATTATATTTAACCGTTACACGTTTAGGTCTTGGAACGATTCCTGGTACTTCACGAGGAACTGAAAGACAGCCTTCGCCCTCTTTCAACGCTACTTTTTGAACCGCATGGCTTATGATTTTTGGATTAACAAAAATTTCATCAATCAGAGGTTCAGTTTCATTTCCCTCTTCATCATAATCCATTAAATATACAGCAAATATTTGTTGGTCGATACCAATTTGTGGTGCTGCTACTCCTACGCCTGGACGCAAGTTATATTTTTCAGCCATTTTTGAATCTTGGCTGTTTATTAAGAATTGTCTCATAGCCACAACTGTCTCTTTCAATTCTTCATTGATTGGAAACTCTACTGGCTTAGCTTTTTCTCTTAAGATTGGTTCTTTTTCAGGAACAAAATCTTTCATTGTTATCATATTATTCCTCATTTCTTATATCAGTTAAACGTCGTCGATATCCCGATAGTATATAATACTGATATTCTTCATTAAATTCAATATCTTTTATTAAAGTTTTTTGTCGGTATAGCGCTAATAACTCTGCTTCTTCAGGTTGAATTTCTACTTGAAACTCTTCTGCATTCGATATACAGATATCCCAAATCGCTTGTTTTAAGGTTTCAATACCTTTTTTATCCAGTGCTGAGATAGTTACATTAGGTTGCAATGTCGGTTCAAACCCTGGATCTGCTTTATCTATCTTGTTGTAGACAGTTAAGACCGGGATATGATCCATATCTAACTCTTTTAACAACTCTACGACGGTATCTTCATGCATATTGCTTGCAGGATGAGAGGCATCTACGACGTGTATTAATAAATCCACAAAGCGAATCTCTTCCAATGTTGAATTAAATGCATGAATTAATTCTGTAGGTAGTTCATCAATAAAACCTACCGTATCTGTAATAGTGAAGGCATCATGACCGTTAATTTCTAACTTACGCGTTAAAGGGTCTAAGGTTGCGAATAATTGGTCTTGAACATACGTCTCACTTTCAGTTAATTCGCGTAACAAGGTTGATTTCCCTGCGTTTGTATAACCTGCTAGACCAATATTAAATTCTCGACCAGACTGTCTTCTAATACGCGTTCTTTCACGGTGTTCTTCCAATTGTTTCAAGTCTTTCTCAATCGTATGAATGCGACCACGAATGACACGACGATCTTGTTCTAGTTTAGTCTCACCGGGTCCTCTAGTTCCAATCCCACCGGCTAGTCGAGATAATGATGTCCCTTGTCCGATGACTCTTGGAAGTAAATATTGGTATTGAGCTAGTTCAACTTGAAGTTTCCCTGCTTGGCTTCGCGCTCTTTGAGCAAATATATCAAGAATCAATTGTACACGGTCAATGACTTTTACGTCAAGTTGTTCTTCTAAATACATATTTGTGTTTGGTGATAATCTATTTAAAAAGATAACTAAATCAATATCAGAGTTAATGACAAAATCACGAACATCCACTAGTTTTCCACTACCTACGACGGATTTCTGATCGATGCGCCTTAATTTTTGAGTGATTTCTCCAACCGGTAGACCATTAGCGGTCTCCGTTAGTGCCTTCATTTCTTTCATGATCGTTTCAAATTTTAAATCTGAAATGTTTTCTGTTTGTACTCCGACTATAAGTACCCTCTCGGGGTGATTTTCAGTCTCTATCATATTTTTTTTATCAACCTTTCAATTATTCTCTATATGTTCTTTCACTATACGTGAAGCTTCATTTATTGCGCCTTTTTCATTCGTCATATCGATCCATTGTGGGTGCTTCATACGGTTTCTAAACCACGTTAATTGTCGTTTGGCATAACGTCTGGAGTTTTGTTGAATTGTTTCAATGACTTCTTCTTTATCCATTTGATTATTGAAGTAAGGCCACCATTCTTTATAGCCGATACCTTTCACACTTTGCCAATCGGCACCTTCTGCCTGATCATATAACCATTTTGCCTCGTTTTCTAAGCCGGCTTTGACCATTTCATGCACTCTTAAATTTATTCTATCATATAATGCTTCTCGTTCGCGATTTAATACTAATAAACATTCATTAAATACCGATTTTTTTGTGTCATGTCCTGTTTGACTGGAAAAAGACCTTCCCGTTACTTGAATAACCTCAAGCGCGCGAATGGTTCTGCGAACGTTTTGGTATGGGATTTTCTTGGCTGCTTCTGGATCGAGGTCGTTCAATCGGTTCCACATGGCTAAGTTACCTAATTCTGACGCTTGTTCTTCTAACTCTTTTCGAACTGCCTCATCTTGGCTATCGTCTCTCCCAAATTCTAAGTCGTATAACAAGCCTTCTAAATAGAGTCCTGTTCCACCGACAATTATTGGTAGTTTCCCTCTTTGATGAATTTCTTTGATTAATTTTGTAGATTCATGTTTAAATTCACTTGCGTTATAAGGTTCTGAAACTTCAAGAATATCAAGCATATGATGGGGAACGCCGTCCATTTCAGAAGGCGTAATTTTTCCTGTTCCAATATCTAAGTGCTTATACACTTGCAGACTATCGCCATTGATAATCTCACCATTAAATTCTTTCGCTAAATCAATACTCAGTTGCGTCTTTCCTACACCTGTAGGTCCGGCTATGACGAGTATTGATATTGATTTTAAATCCATGTACATTATCCTTTATACTTACTTTTTCATTGGGTGATATTCTTTTAATAATTCTTTAGCCATACGAAGCGATGTTTGAGTCATATCTCTTCCTGAAAGCATGAGTGCTATGGCTTCAATACGTTCATTCGATGACAATTGCTTCACATTTGTAGCTGTTTTTTGATCTTCGACATGCTTAAAGATATACAGTTGCTTATTCGAAATTGCTGCAACTTGTGGTAAATGCGTAATACAAAATACTTGATGGAAATGAGATACTTCGCGAATCTTTTCAGCGATGGCTTGTCCAACTCGGCCAGAGACTCCAGTATCTATCTCATCGAATACCATCACTTTTGGTGATGTTTCACGACTAAATACGGTTTTCAATGCCAACATAAAACGCGATAACTCTCCCCCACTAGCGACTTGTACCAAGGGTTTCTGTTCTTCACCTACGTTCGTTGCGACGTGAAATTCCACACTATTAAAGCCAGTTGGCGTTAGTCTCACAATTTCATCGATATTAACCATGTTTAAAGCCGTATCAATACTAGGTTCACTAAATCGAACTGTAAAGCGGCTATTCTCCATATATAAATCTTTTAATTCTGCTTCAATGGCTGAAATTAAATCTTGGGCAATGGATTGTCTTTTGTCATTAAGTCGTTTAGCTTTATCTAACGCACTTTGATAAGCTTCACTCAATTGAGCTTCAAGTTCTTCAAGATAACTTTCCCGATGAATAATTTGATAAACTTCTTCAGATATTTCGTTGAAATAATCTAATATCTCACTTAATTCCATCCCATACTTTCGCTTTAAGCGACTTAATTCGCCTAATCGGTCTTCAACTTGATCAATGGTTTGATTTTCTTCATCGAAGTCATTATCAAGTGCGGCCAATTGATGACTGTATTCTTCTAAATCATATTTAGATGACGAGAGTCCGTCATGGATTTTTGCGAGTTGAGGTTGATAATCTTTAATCTCTTCTAATAGTAACAAGATTTGATCTAATTGCGTGATGACACTTTGATCTGATTCGCTAAGTAAGCTATTAATAGTGCTCATATTTTGATTAATTTGTTGAGCGTGTTGCAATTGTTTACTCATCTCTTCGAGTTCTTCATCTTCACCTATAACTATTTGCGCTTCTTCGATCTCATTAATTTGAAATTCAAGGAAGTTTACCCGTTGGCGGTCATTCGTATCAGATTGCTGAGCATCTAGCCATTCTTTACGAAGTTGGCTATAAGTTATATAAGCTTTCTGATAGTCCTCCAACTCTTTTTTAATTCTTTTATTGCCATAATTATCCAATAAAGATAAATGCTTTGTACGGTCCAACAATTCTTGATGTTCATTTTGTCCATGAATATCTACGAGATAATTCCCTATTTCTTTAAGTAAGGTGACGTTAGCTAATTGACCATTAATTCGAATGGTATTTTTCCCTGATTTATTAATTTCTCGTCGAATAATCAAACCATCCATGGCTATATTAACCTCTAATCCAAATTCGACTAGGACATCTTCTAAGTCTTCAGGTATTTGCTCAAGAGTAAATAAGCCTTCAATTAATAATTTATCGTCTCCGTGTCGAATATAATCACTTGACCCACGACCACCACAAAGAATACCTAGGGCATCAATAATAATTGATTTCCCGGCTCCTGTCTCACCTGAAAGAACCGTCATCCCTTCGGTAAAATCGATATTCACTGCTTCAATAATCGCAAAATTCTCAATTGTTAAACTTTGTAGCATGACTTCACCCCATTGGTTTTTATAAATTATCGTGTGCTATTTGCACTATCCCTTCAATATTTATGTTTGCTTTACTATCATTGTTCAATTCTTTTGAGTTTTTAATATGGGCTAGAAATTCAATGTTTCCTTCGCCACCAGTAATTGGTGAATAAGTTAAATTCTCGATGGTATAGCCGATACGGCACATCATATCGATGACTTCGTGTAAGACATCTTTATGAACGGTCATATCCTTAATAATCCCTTTTTTACCGACACGCTCTGGTCCTGCTTCAAATTGTGGTTTAATAAGCACTAATACCGATCCGTCTTCTTCTAAGATTGGAATAAGTGGTGGTAAAATTAATCCAAGTGAAATAAACGAGACATCAATACTCGCAATCGTTGGCATTCCTTCCGTGAAATCCTCAGGCACTGAATGACGGAAGTTTTGACGCTCCATCACTACCACTCGCTCATCTTGACGTAATTTATAAGCTAATTGATTATAACCTACATCCAAGGCATAACTTAACTTTGCACCATTTTGTAAGGCTGCATCCGTAAAACCTCCGGTAGAAGAACCTATATCAAGTAAGATATGATCGGTCATATCGATATCAAAATGTTTAATCGCTTTTTCTAATTTTAAGCCTCCGCGACTCACATATGGGATGGTCTTTCCTTTAATATGCAACTCTTTTGTAATATCAATCTTCTCACCAGGTTTATCATAGCGCTGGTTATTCGCATCATAAATTTGCCCTGCCATAATCAAGCGTTTCGCTTGCTCACGTGTGTCTGTTAGTCCAGATTGAACTACTAATTTATCTAATCGTTCTTTTTTCATATGACTCCTTAGTCTATATCTGTGAATGAGAGAAATTTATTTAAAATACTGTAATCCGTTCCACTCAACTTAGTAATTTTTTCAATAATTTTTTCAGCTTTTTCACGTTCTTGACCTAAAACTTCTTTTGATTCTTCTAAACCAAGTAAGTTTGGATAGGTTGATTTCTTGTTGAATTCATCACTTGAATGTCCTTTTCCAGATAACGTACTGTCATCAATCACGTCAAGTAAATCATTATGAATTTGGTATAAAACGCCAAAGGTTTCACCAAAGTTTACTAATAATTCTTCAACTTCAGGACTGAATTCCCCAATAATGGCTGCGGCTTGTGTCGCAAAGATAAATAATTTACCTGTTTTAAATTCATGTATTCGATTTAATTCTTCTAACGTTATCTCTTTATTCTCTGCTTGCATATCACCTAATTGGCCAGCGACCATCCCGTGTGAACCTGCGGCAGAACTCAGTAAAGAAATAATTTTAACTTTTTGTTTGCTCTTTAATTTTGAATCGTCGCTAATTAAACTGAATGCATCCGTTAATAATGCATCCCCTGCTAGGATGGCTGTCGCTTCATCAAATTTAATATGAGCGGTTGGTTGACCCCGTCTCAAGTCATCATTGTCCATCGCTGGTAAATCATCATGAATTAAAGAATACGTATGAATAAATTCTAAAGCAACCGCTGTAGTTGCTCCTTTCTTCATATGTTTCTCTGATTCTGCGTTTAAGATAGCCAGTAATAGTAACGGACGTAGTCGTTTGCCGCCACCTTTTAATGAATAAATCATTGGTTTTAACATTTCAATCGGAGTTTGAAGAAGGCGAATATGTTTGTCTAATTCAGTTTCAAATACATTTCTTAAATCGTTTAAATCTTGCTTAATCATTCATAACCTCTCTATCTAATTCAACATCGCCTTTGTCTGTCATCATCTTAGCGACTGTGCTTTCTGCATCAGTTAAAGATTTTTGGCAATATTGGCTTAATTCTACACCGCGTTGGAAAGATTCTAACGCTTTTTCTAAAGGTAAATCGCCTTTTTCAAGTTGAGATACAATTTGTTCTAATTCTTGTAATGCTTCTTCGAAATTTTCTGGTTGTTTTGTTTTTGCCATTGTTTACTCCTTCTCTGTATCAGAAAGCTGTTGAAATATATTGTCTGTGGATGTTTTTGTTACTTGCGCTTCGATTTGTCCATCACTTAAATTCACCTTAATCATATCATCTTTTTCAACATCAGTGATATGTTTTACAATGTTATCTTTTGAAGTCACGACAGCATAACCCCTTTGAACGCTCTTTAATGGGCTATATGCGTCAAGTAATTGCATGAGATTGCCAAAGACAACTTTCTTATTGTATTGATATTGTTCCATATTACGATTTAATTGTTTCCTAAAAGCAGTTAAATCTTTTTGATATTGATTAATAAGTCCTTGCGGTTGTTGTAAGGACAGTCGTTGTTTTAACACTTTTACTTGATTATTTTGCTCAGTAAAGTAATTATCTTTGTTATTATTCAGTCTTTCATTCGCTAAGTCTAGCTGTTGCATGTATGGTTGATATAATCTCTCAGGTTGAGTCATGACATAAGATTGTGCAAAGCGGTCATAATACTTTCGCATATATTGAATGCGTTGATTCATTGAGTAAAATACGCGCTCTTCCATCTGAGTTAAATAAGTTAACACTTCTTGTAAGACCGGTACGGCAATTTCAGCCGCAGCAGTCGGCGTAGCAACTCGAATGTCAGCAACAAGATCAGACAAGGTTATATCTGTTTCGTGACCAATTGAAGATATTACTGGAAGCGGGCAATTTAGAATAGCCATCGCGACTTGCTCGTCATTAAAGCACCAAAGGTCCTCAATAGAACCTCCACCACGTGCAACAATGACTGTGTCAAATTCGTCTTGTCTATCTTTCACTTTATTGAAGGCTGTCACGATTTCTCCAGCGGCTTCTTTCCCTTGTACTCTGGTTGGAATGACAGTAATTTCAACAATGGGATAGCGACGATTGATGGTCGTAATAATGTCTCTAATTACTGCTCCACTTGGACTCGTTATAACTGCAATTTTCTTAGGAAAGCGTGGAATTGGTAATTTAGGTCGATCAAATAGACCGGCTTTGTTGAATTTTTCTTTTAATTGTTCAAGTTGTTGATATAAAGCACCAATACCATCTGGTTGAATACTATCAATCACGATTTGATATGCGCCAGAGGGTTCATATAAAGTAATCTTTCCGGTAACGAATACTTTCATCCCTTCTTCAATATTAAACTTGACGCGTTGAAAAGCCGAACGATACATCACTGCACTAATTCTTGCTCCTTCATCTTTCAAGCTAAAATATTGATGAGAATTGGGTCTCAAGCGAAAATTTGAAACCTCTCCTACAACAAACACTCGTTGTAAATGTGAATCGACATCAAATTTTCTTTTAATATATTTGGTTAACGCTTGTACTGTTAAGTACTCTTGATTTTTTTCACTCATAAACTAACTCCGTCTATATAGTCCTCGCTATTTAATCCATGTTGAATGCAGGCACATAGAATCGTTTGTTCCATTAACATCGCTACCGTCATTGGACCAACGCCACCAGGTACTGGAGTAATGGCACTCACTTTATCAAATACCCCTTCATAATCAACATCCCCGACGAGTTTCCCATCATCTAAACGATTAATCCCAACGTCAATGACAATCGCGCCCTCTTTTAAATCCTCTTCTTTCACCAGATGCGGTGAACCGGCAGCGACCATGACAACATCGGCATGAATTAAATGTTGATGCAATTCTCGCGTTAAGAGATGTGTAATTGTGACAGTACTACCTTTATTAGCTAATAAAATCGACAATGGTTTTCCAACAATTTGGCTGTAACCTACAACAGTAACGTCTTTCCCTTTAATATCGATATTGTAACGGTCAAGTAAACGTAAAATTCCTCTTGGTGTACAAGGATATAAATCGCCAGTGCCTTCGACAATTTTCCCCATATTATAAGGATGAAAGCCATCAACGTCTTTATCTGGTCGAATAACTTCTGTTACTGCCACTTGACTTAAATGTTTTGGTAGTGGGAATTGAACAATCATCCCAGTGACTGTTGGGTCATCATTTAACCCTTCAATCGTTTCATGTAATTCAGCTTGAGTAATCGAATCTTCTAAAGTGAGCCACTCAAAATCAAAGCCAATATATTGAGCCGTTTTTTCTTTTTGCCCAACATAAATTTTACTTGCTGGATCTTCACCAACAGTAATTACGACTAATTTCGGGATGATATGCTTTCCCTTCAGCTTTTCTACCGCATGTTTATATTCTTCACGTAGTTGTAACGATAATTGCTTTCCATCTAAGACTAGAGTTTTAGACATTGTATCGCCTTCTTTCTGCAATTTAAATTCAAGATTAACCGATATCTATAAACCCCATCGGTCACTTTAATTCGTAGACTCAGTATAACTGAATTCGTAAAATCTAACAATCTTAGTCGACATTTAAAGTAAGTAACTGCCCATATCGTTCGAATTGTTTAGGACATACGTTTTAATCACAAAAACGAACTTTAAATATTATACTCAGCAAATTATCTGAGTTTATAATATTTAAAGTTCGATGCTTATTTATTGAATTGTCATTGAGAATCTAACTGGTTGATTATTCAACAGGATCAGTTAATTCCTCTACAGATTGTTCTTCCGTTTCAGTTGCTTCACTTTCTGATAAGTCTTCACCTGGCTCTTCTTCGACTGGAACTTCCTCAGAAGGAACGTCTTCTGAAAGTGACTCTTCAGATGAAACTTCATCTTCACTTGTCTCTTCTTCTGAACTTGTTTCTTCTACTTCTGATTCTTCTGGAACATAACCAGGAAGAGTGTAGTCTGCTGGAATTTCAACTTGTGATTGGTATAAGTTCTCTACAGAAACTCCGTAGATAGCGTTAAAGTCGTAAGCAGCTTGTAATGGAACCATCTCATTCGTTACAACATCTAATTCACTCATCTCGTCTGTCGCAACGTCAAATGAATACATTGTGAAATCAGCTTGGTTACCCGCTGGATTATCCCACATGTTTTCTAATGAAATAACAGTTCCTTCTTGAGTTGGATTCACATAGTTATACACTTGCGGTGCGCGACCAGTAGCAATCGCTAAGCATGAAATAATTTCTGCTTGAACTGGATCTGATGCTTTTAAGCCTTCAAAAGCGTTTAATTTGTTTGTCCAGTTTTCTTTAATGCTTGTAAAACCAGGTTGATACTCACCAGATGCAATAAATTCATCTTGGTTCGCAGCGTATTGATACATTACTGTTCTTAAGTGGTTTAAAGCAGATTTTTCTTCAGATGTTAAATCTGGAGACATTGCTTCAAAGATAAATGTATCACTATAAACACGGTCAACAACTTCACCAGCTTCAATCACTCGATATAGTTCATCCGAGAATGCTTGTAAGATTGGGTGATAAGTTTCAGTGTCCGAGAAGTCCACACGTTCAGCAGATAATAATTCCTCAGCTGGAACTGAACCTTCTAAGCCAGCTAACACATCTGTCCAATCTTCTTGGATACTTTGTTCAAGTTGGCCAATTGTATCTTCAGATTGTGCCGCTTCAGTTTTAGCAAACTCTTGTGCGAATTGTTCTAAAGCAAGTTGTAATTCTTCATCAGATACGCCGTAATTGTTTGTAATGTTGTTGACGATATTATTGATATTTGTGTTAGTTTCTTCACTGTTATCAACATTGACGTCCGAGTTTTCAGCATTAATATTAGTATTTACAATTTCCTGTTTGATTTCTGAAATCATTTGGTTGACTTGTGAATCAGAAATCGTTGCTCCTTCGCTCTCAATAATTTCATTTACTAACGAAATTTCATTTTGAGCTACTTGAACATCTTCAGGATTTAATGCAACACCTTGTTGCTCTAGTAACGCATAAACACCCGCTAAAGCTCCTTCACCTGTTACAGGAGATACTGTTGCGATACGGATTTGAGCGTTACGTGCACCGGCAGTAATTGCAGCATTTTGGTAAGTTGTTGCTGATACGCCAGTAATGTTTTGCGGTGTGACGATTTGAACTTGAACACCGTAGCCTTCGTTCATACCTTGGATGTATGCACTTGAGTATACAACTGTTCCTGGACCTGAACCGTCTTGTAAGTATTGGTTAATCATCGTACCATCAACATAGATAATGTTGCTCGAATCAACAGCGTTTGCACCTAACAATTGTAATGTTTGTTGTGCTTGGTTTTGATCTAATGATCCACCTAAGGCAACTAATTGTAATTCTTGTGCTTGAACGTGTTGAATACCATCTGTATTAAAGTTTAATACTGGTTGAGTTAATGGTGCACCGACTAAGGCAATCATTGCTGATAATAGTAATCTCTTTTTCATTTATATACCCCATTTATAATTTTTATGTACCCTTATTATATCACAGAACATTTCTTTATTTTACTTTGAGACATTTCTGCAAATATTATTCATACATTTTTCGTAAATGTGAATAATATTTAGTATTAGATAGCAAAAAACGCCATCCAACTGAATGGATCGCGTTTTTTGCTTATTCGTTATCTGCTTCGGCTTTTGTATCATCTAAAACTTTTGAAACAACACCACTCACGAATTGACGTGATTTGTCGTCACTAAAGAATTTACTTAATTCAATCGCTTCGTCAGCTGCTACATTATTTGGAACTTCTTCTTTTGAGACGAAAAAGATTTCATAGAATGCAACGCGTAAAATAATTAAATCAATGCGTGCGATTCGATTTAAACTCCAACCTGTTAAATAAGGTTCAATGAGTTTATCAATTTCGGTTTCTTTTGAACGAACCCCTTCGATGAGCTCATAAAAGTATTCATTATCGATGCCTTCATAGCCTTCTTCAGGAAATACGCCTGCTTCTAAAGCATAAGCCACCGCTTCATTGATATCTAAATCTTTGTGAGCTGAGATCATCTGATAAAGTGTTTGAACAACAACTTGACGCACTTCGCGTCTTTTCACTACTTTCTTACTCAAAAGCTTCACCAATTGTTTCAACAGTTTCTTCAACAAGATTTGAGTCTGATTCTGAAGATTCAGTCTCAACTGACATAACGTGAACATTGACTTCTGTCACTGCTAAGTCGGTCATGAATAGAATTTGTTCTTTCACCTTATCTTGGATGGCAATTGCAATTTCAGGTACTGAGTAACCATAAAGAACACGAATTTCAACGTCGACAACGATTGAATTGTTCTCTGTTTTGATTTTTGTGTTAATACGGTCACGGTCCATCCCTAAGAAGTTTCCTACTTCTTTTTGGAAACCAGTTACTTTAGAGGCAACACCTTCGATTTCACTTGCTGCTTGAGCGGCAATTGATTCTAGGACACCTGTGGTAATTTTAATTTCACCTAAATTTTCTTTCGCTTGAGTTTCAAATGGTACTTCGGTTATTTTAGCCATAATAGCCCTCCTTTATATACTTTACTCATCTATGTTCGCATTTTCCTTATTGTAGCGGAATTTCTAAGAAAGTGCTATACAATTATTAATTTTTTAGGACTACGGTTTAAACTTTCTACCCCGTCTGTTTTAACAATTAAGTCATCTTCAATACGAACGCCACCTAAACCAGAGACATAAATACCAGGTTCATTGGTAATGATATTGTTTTCAACTAATGGTTTTTCATTTCGGCTAGCAACCGCTGGTCCTTCATGAACATCTAAACCAATCCCATGACCTGTTGTATGACCAAAGTTTGGTCCATAACCTTTCTCGGTAATGTAATCACGTGCAAGGGCATCGACTTCTTTACCAGTCATCCCTGCTTTAGTTCCAGCAATTACACGGTTATGTGCTTCTAGGACGATATTGTAAATCTCTTCTAATTTCGGATCTACTTCACCTACAGCAATTGTACGTGTCATATCTGAAGTATAACCTTTATAGTAGCAACCAAAGTCAAGTGTTACTAAATCACCGTGTTCAATTACTTTATCACTGGCAACACCGTGAGGCATTGATGATCTTACGCCACTGGCAACAATTGTATCAAACGACATGCCTGATGCCCCTTTACCTTTTAAGAAGCGGTCTAATTCATTCGCCACTTCAATTTCGGTAACACCTGGTTTGATAAACGTTAAGATATGTTCAAAGGCTTGGTCAGTAATGTCACAAGCTTCGCGAATCGTTTCAATTTCGTCTTCGCTTTTAACTTCACGAATCGTTTCAATGACGCCAGATGTTTGAACTAACATTGGTTCGAATAAGTCACTTAAACGAGAATAAGTTGATACATTCATATCATCAGCTTCAATTCCCATAGCTCTAACGTCTTCTGCGTTAAGAAGTTCGCTAATTTCTTCATACATTTTTCCTTGATGGATAATGACATCAAAGCCTTTCGCTTGCTCTTTGGCTTGGTCAGTATATCGGAAGTCTGTAATAAAGTATTCATGTTCAGGTGTAATGACTATTAATCCCGCTGATCCTGTGAAGCTTGATAAGTAGCGCACATTTTTAGGCGCTGTTACTAAAAATGCGTCTAAGTTTTGTTTTTTCATTTCTAATCTTAATTCAGTTATTCTATTATTCATACTTTGCCCTCTTTCTAAATCAATAGTTGTATTATATCAAATAAAACATAGATGTTAAACTTGTTGCTATTATTAATTTAAATGAAGGGATGGCTTAAATATCTTCAGTGAACTCTCTCTCAAAAAGGTAGCCCCTCCAACGAACAGAGTAGTTATATCGCATTTGTTCCCTTTGTTGTTGTCGACTAAATGACCGTGGCAGTAATTCCGTTGACCACATTTCAATCCCATTTGATCGGGAGTAACTCGTGAGACCATGATTAGTTTGTATTTGTAACGGCCCAATATCTTCTGGGGTCCAGTCATATGTCCGTAGGAAATCATCTACTTTACTCAAACGGAAGCCTTGGTCCAATAAAGATGCCTCTGTCGCTTTCCATAAGGCTTCAAGTTCTGGATTGCTTCCTTCAACTTGACCTGGTCGTGTAATCACGCCACTACAAACGATGGCATTGAATGCATCACAATAGTCTAGCGCTACCTCTTGTAAAAATACCTTTTGAGTATAAACATATAGTTGCTCGTATTGTTGGTTAGCGGCTAATTGTAAGACACCAAATTGCTTATGTGAATCGATGTGATCTAAGACTTGTTTCGGTTTATAAGCCGTAGCCTGTTCATTAAAGCGTATCATAATGGCTTCTTCTAAGTTTTGTGCGTCCATCTGTTCAATCGGTGGCAATAAATTCATCACAAGTTCTTCTTGAATGTTCGCTGTGTAATAATCATTAAAATTCAAATACCGACTTAAGTTGATTTGATTGAGTCTCAGTAAGCCCCAATAGATGAGTTGGCTAACGAGTAGAAAGATAATAACGTAAACCATAACCATTCCTTGTTTGTTATTTCGCATCATAATACTCCTCTAATTAGCTTTTTAGTTTCACTGAAATGAAGCCCGAAAAGACTTGTCCATTATTAAAGGTTACCGTAACACTCACTTTGCTAGCAACTTGAAATACTTGCCAAGAATATACGTCATACAATAAAGGTTGATGACCGGGTGCGATATAAATTTTATTGTTCTGGTTGATGATGCGACTACTTCTCTTTGTTTCAGTACTTTCAATGCGAATAAGGTTAGAATCAACCCCTGTCACCGTATATTTCTCCAATTCTAATTCAAGCAGCGTCATAAAGTGTAAGAAATCCGCACTGCGATCCGTGCGAATTTCTGTTTCAATTGTGTTGTAACTATTGTAGATTGTCATAATGGAATGCATGAATAAACTCAGTACGAATAGACTGATTATTACTTCTAACAAAGTAAATCCTTTTTTAAAAGTTGAGGTCTTGAATTTCGACATACAATTCACTCCCGCCTTCTAGCGATATGTAACAATAATTTAAATCACATGCGAATTCACTCACGTTATCTTCATTTAAGGCTTCCCAATTTAGAATTAATTGCTCGCTCACAAGTGCTTTCGCCTCATCTTCTATCTGTTCATCCAATTCGACATCTACTAATTCTGAGAATAAGCGCCAGGCTTGACTCGTCTGTGACGCATCATCTATCCGCCTCAACTCATTATAATAAGCCGGCAAGTAGAGGAGCATCATCGAACTAAATAAGAAAAAACCAATCACCGTTTCTATCGTTGAAAATCCGGCTTTATGTTTGTAATTCAAATTGACCATTCCCTAACTGAAAGACTAAATAAATTCGTTGATTACGATCATAGTCATAAAAACTAATCGTTCTAAATTGATTCACACCCCCACCTTGCAAATACATAAACATATAAGGTGTTTGAAACTGTATGTGTTCAGGAGCGTCCAACGTCGCAATCCTTTCTTGACTATAAGCATCTCTAATTCTTAACTGATTTAAACTGGCGTGAAACTCAACTGAAATTAGTCGCTTTTGTAAGATAGCTATTTGTTGAGCTTGCTTTAAGTGACTCATGACTTCATCAAAGAAGATTCGACTTTCAATTTGCTTACTTAAATTGACATTAGGACGAAACATTAGCAGCATACTCATGGCTGAAAGTAGGACGAGTACAATTAAGGACTCCATGAGCGTATAGCCTTTTTTACTCATACATATTAGTTACCGGTATCATTCGTTAATAAATTTTGAGCTTCTTGGAGTTGTCGTTCAGTAATGTATCCTTCATCATATAATGTTTGTAAATCAGGCGCCTCAGACCCATTCACCATTTGATACGTACTTGACTGTGTTTCAATTACTTCTTCGATATTTGTACGTGCTTGTTCATTAATACGCTCTCTTTGCCCTGCGACGTTTGGAATTATGATTGCCATAAGCAGACTTACTACGACTAAAACAATTAGCATCTCGATTAATGTAAACGCTTTTTTGTTTAACTTTTTGAATTTTTTCATTATGTTTTATATCCTTTCATATGCCTTGCATCGTTAACATAGGTAACATCATCAATAAATACATCGACATGACTAATATTCCGATTAGAATAAACAATATTGGCTGGACTAAAGTTAGCTTCGCTTGAATATCATTCATCAAATCTGAATAGACTTTCCTTGAATACAGATAACATTTCTGTGCTGTTTGACTTGTTAACTCTCCTTGGTAAATCACTAAAGGTAATTCCTTCGTAAAGATATTCAACTCATCTAAAATGGCAGCCAAGTCTTCACCCTTTAACATTCTTTCTTGTATTTCAATGGCTAGTTCACTTAAGAATGGATCAATCGGATAATCGACGATAACCGTCAGCGTTTGTTGAATAGAATACCCTCCAGAAAAGAAATGCCCTATTTCTTTAGAAACTTTATAAGAACTATAACTTCTTACCCATTTTTCGACTAATGGAATTCGAGTTAATATTTGGTAGCGTCTCATTTCACTTTGTTTCAGCAAATACATGTCAACACCGCCATAAATAATTAACACGAAGGCTAGTAATATTCCAAAAATCTGTGGCAAATAAGTAAAAAAGTAAACTAAAACACGAACTAAATATTGCTCATCATACACTTCTTTCGAAATAAAGCTGGCGACTTGCGGTAGAAGAAATTGCCTCATAGCAAATAACATCCCAACCAATCCCACCGCTAGAAATACTGGATAGACTAAGGTTTTTACGAGCTTCTGCTTATAATGATGAGCCTCTTTTAATTGCTTACTCGCATCAGCCAATGACTCAGTGAATCTGCCTTGTCGTTGGGCGTAGAATAATTGAGCAATGAGTGAATTAGAATAACCTAAAGCACGTAATGACTTTTCAAAGGAAATACCCGACTCCAACTGTCTAATGATATAGTCAATCGCCGTTGTTTGTTTCTTCATCAATACACGCATAAAAACTAAACTTTGATGAATAGAGAAGCCTTCTAATAATAACTCACTCAGAGTTTGCAATAAATAAGCTTGTAAGACCTTAGGTAACTTTAAATCCTTAGATAATTTCGAATTTTGTATACGTTGCTTCATCAATGTAACCATATGCCCATGCCTTTCGTAATTTATCATTTAACGTATCGTACTGACTTAATGTGTGATTATTATGTAATACGCCGTTTAATGCTCCTTTAGCCAAAATCTCAAAGATTGCTGCCCGTGAATAGTGTGTATCCTTTTGAATTCCGGACGGCACAAGTCTTTGAGAAATAACACCAATTAAGGTTTGTCTGAGTTGTTCATCGCTAATACTTAACTCTTGCATTCTTGCGATAACTCCTCGGGTATTCTTAGCATGGATGGTCGCAATCATTAAATGCCCCGTTAAAGCCCCTCGAATGGCCATCCTAGCGGTCTCTTGATCACGAATTTCTCCGATCATCAAGACATCAGGATGGTGTCTTAGAGAAGATTTGATTAGCAAATCGTAAGTTATTCCGGCTTTTTCATTCACTTCCGTTTGCAAGAATCGCTCTTCAAATATTTCCACCGGGTCTTCCATCGTTATAATTTGCAGTGCCTCATGTTGAATCAGCTCACGTAACAATTGATAGATTGTCGTCGTCTTTCCAGATCCCACCGGTCCTGAGAATAAAATCAGCCCACTCTTTCTTTTTGTGAGTTTCCGAAGCTCATCAATGTCTTGTGGAAAGTAAGTCACAACTTGATCATAATCAAACTTCTGAGTTTGTAAAACTCGAATAACCATTGACTCAAGTAATAAGACATTTGTAATGGTTGAAAACCTTAATTCTACCGATTCAGCATCAAGTTCAATGGCGGTGGAGCCAGATTGCGGTCTTCGCTTCTCACCTACATCCATATTCGCTAAATACTTAAAGTGACTAATCAATCGCTTTCCCCACTCTAATGACTTTTCCTGAAATAACATTAACCGTCCATTCGCTCTGAAATGAATCACATACTTTTCCTTCGTTGGTAATATATGAATATCAGAAACCGATTCATCGATTGCCGCTTGTATTAGTTTTTTAGCATCACCTTCAATCATCATCTCACTCCTTTAAACTAGCCTATATATATATACGTAAAAAATGGCCATTTCCATTATTTTATTTTTACTTTTTTTAAAAAAAGCAATTTCGGGTTAAAACATTTGACTATTCTGGATTTGAAAGGATAATATGAAGTATTGGAGTAAGTTCATCCGTTTTTTCCCTTTTTAGATGAGTTAACTAAATTGGGATATACTTGAAATAATGAATGTGATAAAATGGTTATAGCTGTGAATTCAATAAATTCACTACTCGTTTGAAAACAAATTAATGAAAAGGAGCAAATATTAATGATATTTAAAGTATTTTATCAAGAAACAAAAAATGAAGCACCGCGTCGTGAATATACTAAAACTATGTACGTGGAAGCTAATGCAGTAAGTGAAGTGCGAGAATATTTATCTGAAACTACACCATACATGATCGAACACATCACTGAAATATCAGGAGATTTCTTAGAATATGAGAAAGAAAACAATCCTGATTTTGAGGTTGTGAAACCCTAGATGGCAGTAAATCTTAGAAACAATGAAGTCGGAGTATTCGCCATTGGTGGACTAGGCGAAATTGGGAAAAACATGTATGGTGTCCAATTCCAAGACGAAATTGTTATTTTAGACTGCGGAATTCTCTTCCCGGAAGATGAATTATTAGGAATTGACTACGTAATTAATGATTTTCAATATATCTTAGAAAATCGTCATAAAGTTAAAGGGCTTTTTATCAGTCATGGGCATTTAGACCATATTGGTGGAATTCCATATCTATTAAAACAACTCAATGTGCCAATCTATGCTGACCCTCTTGCAGCCGCGTTAATTCGCGACAAACTGCAAGAAAATGGCTTATTACGTGATGCGGAAATTACAGAATATAATGAAGATACAGTCGTTAACTTTCGTAAATTGTCAATTAGCTTTTACAGAACCGTTCACTCGATTCCTGAAGCATACGGTATTGTTGTAAAAACACCTGAAGGAAATATTGTCTTTACAGGGGATTATAAATTTGACTTTACACCTGTAGGAGAGCCTGCTGATATTCACCGTATGGCTGAAATTGGTAGCGAAGGCGTTCTACTCCTATTAGGTGATAGTACAAATGCAGAAATTCCGACTTTCACCCTTTCAGAACGGGTTGTGGGTCAATCGATTCATAATATTATCCAAGGTGTTGAGGGGCGTGTTATCTTTGCGACTTTCGCATCGAATGTGTCACGTCTTCAACAAATCGTTGAAACAGCGATTAAAACAAATCGTAAAATTGCAGTCTTCGGACGTAGTATGGAAAACTCAATTAAAACTGGGACTGAACTTGGTTATATTGATGATTATGGCTTGGATATCTTTGTTGATAATCGTCAATTAGATCAATATCCTGCAGAAGAAATGATTATCGTATGTACAGGTTCTCAAGGTGAACCTATGGCTGCTTTAAGCCGAATTGCGAACGGGACACACCGTCAAATTTCAATTCAACATAATGATACAGTCATCTTCTCAAGTTCACCGATTCCTGGAAACACTTTAAGTGTGAACCGTGTCATTAACCAATTAGTTGAGACTGGTGCCAACGTCATCCATGGTAAAGTGAATAACATTCATACATCGGGACATGGTAGCCAACAAGAGCAATTGTTAATGTTACGTTTAATGAAGCCTAAATTCTTCATGCCAGTCCATGGTGAATACCGTATGTTAAGTATCCAAGCAAAACTGGCTGAATTAACTGGGATTGACCGTGAGAACACATTCATTATGAAAAACGGTGACATGCTTGCTTTAACTAAGAATAGCGCAAGACGAGCTGGCTTCTTTAATGCCCAAGACGTCTATGTAGACGGAAGTGGTATCGGAGATGTTGGAAATATTGTCTTACGCGATCGTAAAACACTTTCGGAAGATGGTTTAGTTATTGTTACAGCAACCATTGATTACGAAAACAAACAGCTTATTAGTGGCCCAGACATTATGTCACGTGGCTTCATCTATATGAGAGAATCGGTTGATTTAATTCAAGAGATTCAACAAGCTATGAAATCTGCAATTAACCGCGGTTTAAATGAAAACGGAAATAACGTCAACGAAAAGTTAATTCGTGATATTATCTTCGACCAAATCAAACCAATCTTATTTGAACGTACTCAACGTTCTCCTATGATTTTACCGGTTTTATTAGATGTTAATAAAGGTGTTCGTAAACGCAGTAGCAAATAATGTTTGAAGTGCCTATGTTTAATCATTGGCACTTTTTTTGTCTCTTTAATTGTCTAATGATTCAATTGAGTATAATTTTAAGTTAATAAAATAGAAAAAAGGTTAAAATAATGTCTGATTTTATGCGGAAAATTCCCGGAGGCCTATTATTAGTACCGATGCTTCTAGCAGCTTTAATGAATACTTTTCTACCAAACTTATTCACTAACCTCGGTGGTGTGAGTGAAGCTTTGTTTACAACAAGTGGGTTAAATTATGTGATTGGTGCCGCCTGTTTCTGTTCCGGTGCTGGTATTGATATTAAACGCTTAGCCATTGTCTTTAAAAAACAAGGATTATTGTTAGTCGTCAAAACCATTATTTGTTTAGTTGTAGGCTTTTTTTATATTCAATTCTTTGGCATGGGTGGCGTCTTTGGTATTAGTGCCATTGCACTAATCACTGCCATCTGTAGTACAAACCCGTCATTATATTTAGCCTTAGAGCAAGACTATGGAACACAAGATGATATGAATGCCTTTGGGTTGGTTGGCCTATTCTGTGTCCCAGCTTATCCTATGTTAGTCTTCAGTATTGCCCAATCTACCCCGGTTGACTGGACACCTATTCTGTCAACACTTGTACCAATTATATTCGGGATGATTGTTGGGAACCTTGATAAGAAAATGGCTGATTACTTAGCCCCTGGTGTTGTGGTGTTAACTCCCTTTATGGGTTGGGTCTTTGGAGCAGGAATAAATTTATTCGATGCGCTTCAATCAGGACTACAAGGAATCTTATTAACAGTAGTTTTCTACGTCCTTTTAGTGCCAATCTTGGTTATCTTTGAACAACGTATCTTACATGAAGATGGTGTATCTTCTCTAGCGGTATCTTCAATTGCAGGTATGTCTGTGTCAGTTCCTGCTTTAATTGCTTTTTCAGCACCTGAATATGCTATCTACGTTGAAAGTGCGACAGCTCAAATTGCGTTAGGTGTTGTTATTTCAAGTATTGTGACGCCAATGTTAGCCCGTTGGGAATTTAAACATACACACCCGAATGCTTAGTGCAAAATAAGTTCATACAAAAAAGTGCTTAAGAATTTTCATTTTGAAAATCTTAAGCACTTTTTATGGTTCATGAATTTTTGATGTTGGTGGACCGAGGAGCCAGGTGACGCAGTCACCTTGGCTCTTTTTTTATTCCTATGTTTAAGTGTCTCTCTATGCAACGATAGTTTGTGTTGTGTTCTCATCTTTAAAGAAGAGCGGTCGTCTCTTTTTGGTCTGTCTAACCAGTACGTTCTGAGTAATCAAAATACGAAAACGTAAGTGATTAAAGTTCCGATACCCATACCCGCTGCGTTTTATGTTCTTGATTTTGTTATTGG
>NZ_JBGQQX010000012.1:0-28891 GCF_045528525.1 Ruoffia sp. FAM 26255
TTACACCGCACCCCCTTGTGCATTTCCTCCATGATGTCATCTTGAAGTTGAACATGTTTATCTTTAATATTTAGTAAGTCTGCGATATAATTCATATGAGCCAAGTGAATTCTCCTTTTAGTAATGTGTGGTAACTTTATTATATAGGAATTCACTGGCTTTTTGTGTACATACAAAAAAAGGTGTCAGTGAGATTTCTCTCACCAACACCAAAAATTCAAGAACCAAAAAATCGAATGAAAATCATAAGCTAACTTTTACACTGATTTGTCCTAGCGTGTAAAAACCCTTTGATTTATCATTCGATCAATTCATTTGTTTATTTGTAATATTCTGTCATCTTATAAAGTCAAGAATATGTTGCCATGTATCTTGATTTAACACTTCCCAGTAATTTCCGTCACCTATAATGGAATATCCAATAAATAAACCAAGAACGAAAAACAAAACGATAAATAATAAAAATAATATTACTTTACCAAGTGTTTTTAAGACGTTTATAAAAACATTGTCTTCAATATATTTATCTGACATATTTCGATCCCCTATCGTTAGTTTATCCAATGAGACGGCGTTTCAATCTTGAGAAATAGCGTGCAACTTTTTGTCGCCAAGATAGATTTGTCCGTTGTAATTTACCAGATTGAATTAAATCTAGCATAATACCCGTCCCTATCGCTACACAACTCATAGGTTGATTGGCACGAATAGCAGAGACATTTAAATACTCGGATAGAAAAACATCTATAGAACCGATTAATGCTCCCCCGCCTGTAAGTAGTATACCTTTTTCCATAATATCAGACGCAATTTCAGGTTGCGTGTCTTCAAGCAGTTCTTTAGCTGCTCTAGCTATCATAGCTAATTGTTCATGAATTGCTTCATATATTTGGTTCGATGTGACATTAATTGATTTTGGTAGTCCGGAAACTAAATCTCGACCTTTTAATGTCTTAGCCTCTAATTGAGCTTGATTCTCAAAGAACACTGCTGAAGCTAAATCGATTTTAATTTGCTCCGCAGACCGTTCACCAATGAGCAGTTTGTATTTATCTTTGAAGTATTGAATAATACTTGCGTCAAAATCATCCCCAGCAATCTTTAATGATGTACTTTGAATAATGTCGCCACCTGAAATTATTGCAATATCAGAAGTTCCACCGCCGATATCAATAACCATATTCCCAGAGGGATCTAGTAAATCAATTCCAGCACCAACTCCCGCCACTTTGGGCTCTTCTTCCATAAAAATCTTGCCGCCACCTGCTTTTTCAATGGCTTCAACAAGTGCCGTTTGTTCAATCTCACTTATATTTGATGGTCTACAAATAAGTACATTAGGTTTTGTAAACCATCTCTGTGAGTGGATTTTTTGAAAGAAAAGTACAAGAAGTGCTTCTGCAATATCATAATCTGCAATCACGCCACCTTTTAAGGGTTTTATGATTTCAATCGAATCTGCTGTTCTACCAATCATTTCATACGCTTCATTACCAATAGCGATGACTTCTTGAGTTTGCTTATCTAAAGCAACGACTGAAGGTTCATTTAATATGACCCCTCGACCTTTAAGATGAATCAAAACATTCGCAGTACCTAAGTCGATTCCGATATCTCTGCTCATGTATTTTCACCCATCTATTTTCTGTACTTTAAGCGAGTACTTTAGTTTTATTAGATTCAGAAACAATTGGTTGAATTTCTACACGTTCAATATTAGCACCTAAGTTAGCTAATTTCTCATGGAATTTATAATATCCACGGTCTAAGTTTTTTAATTCTGAAACGCGAGTTAATCCCTTCGCTACTAAACCAGCAATAATTAATGCGGCGGCAGCTCTTAAATCAGTTGCTTTTACGCTTGCACCACTGAATTCAGTTGGTCCATACATAACAGCAGTCTGACGCTCAATTGTAAATTTAGCACTCATACGACGTAATTCTTCAAAATGCATAAAACGATTCTCAAAGACTGTCTCTGTTAGAGCACTGCTTCCGCCAGCCAACAATTGTGCAATTGACATTTGCGCTTGCATATCTGTTGGGAAACCTGGATAAGGAAGTGTCTTAACATCTGTTGCTTTTAAGGTTTTTGGACCTTTAACACGGATTCCAGTTGTGTATTCTTCGAATTCAACACCCATTTCAGTTAATTTACTGATTAATGGTTTGTTGTGATCGCGAATCGCACCTTCAACAAAAACGTCCCCTTGTGTTACAGCGGCTGCAACAATGAATGTTCCTGCTTCAATACGGTCAGGAATAACAGAGTGTTTCACACCGTGAAGTGATTCAACACCTTTAATTTTAATCATTTCTGTTCCTGCACCGACAATTTTAGCACCCATTTTGTTAAGGAAATTAGCTAAATCAACGATTTCTGGTTCACGAGCTACGTTTTCGATGATTGTTTCACCTTCTGCTAGGACTGCAGCCATCATAATATTCTCAGTCGCACCCACACTTGGGAAATCTAAATAGATTCTTGCTCCTTTTAATTTAGACGCTGTTGCTTCTACGTAACCTGCTTGACTGTTAATCTCAGCACCAAGTGCTTCAAACCCTTTTAAGTGTAAGTCAATGGGTCTAGTTCCAATTGCACATCCACCAGGCATCGCTACTTTTGCATGACCAAAACGAGCTAATAATGGACCCATGACTACAATTGATGCTCTCATTTTACTTACGAAATCATAATCAGCGATTGTTTTAACTTCGCCTGTCGCGTCAATTTTCATTTCGTTCGCTTCTTCGTTAAATGAATTTTCTACTTGAATATTTGTTAATAATTCATTAATTGTAAAAACATCAGATAAAATAGGTACATTCGTTAGTTCAGTCACACCAGTTTCTGCCAAAATTGATGCTGCTAAAATAGGTAAAACGGCATTTTTTGCTCCCTCAACCTTTACCGTACCTTCTAGGCGATTTCCACCTTGAACAATAATTTCTTGCATTTTAAAATAATCCCCTTTAAGTATTTTGTCGCATTGGAGCTTACGACAAAAAATATAATATTTATAGAAAGCTACTCAAAAATATATTTTGAAGTACCTCAATGATCGTCAGTACGAACGAACCTGCTACATGTCCAACTGCGATACTAACTAATATACACGCGTACTGTGCCATGTAATATTTGCGCTCAGTAAAAAACTGACGCCAATTAATATCTTTAAAGACCATATAACTCAATAGGATAAACGTAAAACGGACAACAAGTACTGCCATACCATTAAAAATCGCCATACTACGCCCACCTTTCTAGTTCGAAATTATCATAGCATAAAATCAAATTTAATTAAACTGATTTATTTTATCCTAATTTCAGACTTGTCAAAATTAAATTTTAAAAAAGACAAGTGTAGTAATTCAAACATTGCTCTTATAAGTTTACAACTATCCCTTTTACAAATATTACAATTTCGCCATTTAATCAAATTTAAGTAAATCTTAACTTTCTTTGACTTAAAATTTATTAACAAACAAATTTTAATATTCTTAATTTAATTCTGAATACGTTATCATATTCTTGGCTAGTTAATAATATTATTTTATACAAAAAACTAGAACAAATAATGATTTGTTCTAGTTTAATCTTAGACTATTTTGTTGTTATTTCATTATAGTATCTACGGTGATCATCAATGCGATCTAAGTAGAACCCTGGATGAAGTGTTTCTTTATCTTTTACGACTTCGATGACGCCATCTTCGTTAGAGAGTGTTTGTTCGAAATTCTCTTCATAAGCACTGAAATCTAATTTTTCACGTCGATTCAAGTGCAATAACGTACCTTCTTTAGAAATATGGTCTTTGAAGCCTGCTTGAAGCACTCCTGTGAATAATTCTGCAACAGCACCAGATCCGTAACTAAACATCCCTATTCTCTGTCCTTCTTCAAGATTCTCATCAAAGTTTAGTAAGGAAATTAGGCTTAAGTATAATGATCCAGTATAAACATTCCCAACTTGGCGGCCAATGAATGTTGAGTCTTCGTAATGACTAAACCATCTTTCAACTAGCTCTGAATCAAGATTCGTTTCTTCTTTATTCTCTAAAGACTGCAGACATTTACGTCCCATCTTTGTGAATGGTAAGTGGAAAGAGATAGCTTGTAATTCACTTAAGCGTTCAGGGTAACGCTTTGCATACTCTTCAATTATCGTATTAAACATTTCAATATAAAGTTCTGTTGAGTATTTTCCTTGTACATATGGCACTTCTGCGTAAGATGGACGCCAGAAGTCGAACTGATTATCTGTTAGACTGAGCGTTTCGCTATCTAATGCTAAGATGCGAGGATTTGCTGTTACTAACATAGCAATTGCACCTGCACCCTGAGTCGCTTCCCCACCTGAGTTAAGTCCATAGCGTGAGATATCTGACATAATCACTAAAACTTTTCGCTCTGGATTCAGCTTTACGTAATTAAATGCAGATATAAGCGCTGCTGTTCCACCGTAACAAGCATGTTTCACTTCGTATGCTTTAGCAAATGGTTGAATACCTAGCATTTGGTGAATGTAAGTTGCAGCTGATTTTGAGAAATCAAAACCTGATTCTGTAGCGAAGATGACTTGATCAATTAATTCTTTATCTTCTTCAGTTACAATTCTGTTGGCTGCATTTGCTGCCATAGCAACAATATCTTCTTCAATGGTCGGTACGGCCATCTTCTCTTGGCCAATACCAATTAAGAATTTATTTGGGTCAATATCTCTAGCTTTTGCTAATTCAACCATATCAACGTAATGATTTGGTACGTGAAATGTAATTTGATCGATTCCTACCTTTACGATTTGAATCCACTCCTTTTCTATCTCTATTTCCTTATTTCTTCTAAAATTCTTCTCGCTGTATCCCGGTTCATTTGCGCTGCTTCATTTAGCTGAGTCACAACAGCCGGTATTTCTTCAATTGTTGCGCCAACTTGCATGGCTAAAGCACGTGCTTGCATACGCATATGTCCCTTTTGGATGCCTTCACTCACTAGCGCGCGCATAGCAGCAAAGTTTTGTATGAGGCCAACAGATGCAATGATATTTGATAAATCTTTGGCTGAGGTGATATTGAGCATTTTTAGGGCAAGTTTTGCGGTTGGATGTGACGATAAAGTACCACCAACGGTAGCAACTTGTAACGGTATCTCAATGCTACCTTCTAATGATTCATCTTCATAGTTTACTTGCCACTTTGTCAGTGAGCGGTATTGGCCATCCTTGACGGCATAAGCATGGGCGCCGGCTTCGATCGCTCTCCAATCATTACCTGTTGCAATAACCACGGCGTCAATTCCATTCATAATCCCTTTATTATGTGTTGTGGCACGGTAAGGATCTAGCCAAGCATAGTCTGAAGCCATCTCAAGACGCTCTGCTAAACTTTTGGCTTCCTCTTTATCTTTACTTAAATGAGCAAATGGCACTTTGGCTGTAGCTATGGTCACAGCTTGAGGTTGGTAATTGGATAATATACTCATTAAGACTTCACCTTCAATGATGGATTCCATCGTTGGAGAAAGTACTTCTAAGACGGTATTAATCACATTAGCCCCCATAGCATCACAAGGATCAAGTGATAAATAAACACTAACATAATTACGATTTGGATGCTCTTTCTCTTCAACCCAAATATCTTTTGGTCCACCGCCACGTCTGACCATGGATGCACTTGCTTGAGATGCAATGTTGAGTAGCTTCGCCTTATTTTCTTTAATGATTTGTTGAATTTCAATAAAGGGTTGTTGAACTGTCATAATAATTTGACCAATTAACAAGCGCTCTTTTGTTTCTGCCTGAATATTGCCTAGTAATTTAGCACCGAAACTTGCCGCTGCAATCACCGATGGTTCCTCTATTGCCATCGGTACTACATACTCAGCATTATTCACTTTAAGATTAACAGCTACTCCAAGAGGTAAATGATAATTAAACAAATAATTTTCTATCATTTGATTCGCATAGGCTTCCGGCAACACGGTGCTCGCTGAATCGATTGAAGCATCCAGCCATGATTCGATTAATTCTATCCGTTTGGAAATCGAATGCTTATAAAAGCCTGAGAAAAATTGCCTTTGGTCCATATTATTGCTCCTTCAAATTGATATTTTAGATATAGTGAGTCAATCGTTGTTTGTAGACATTAAAAAACGAATATAACTATTACGATGGGGTACAAAGTACACTTACCGTTTCAGCCGTTTATTATACTATGAATATATTTTATATTCTAGTAAATTTCTAAACTTCGTCTGTGTCCAGTCATCATGAATAGCATATTCGCTTTTTAAACGAGTCTTAAATTAATTATTTTGTTCCGAAAATTCTATCTCCAGCATCTCCTAGACCTGGGATGATGTAACCATGTTCGTTTAGTTTCTCATCTAAAGCCGCAGTGTAGATATCTACATTTGGATGTGCTTCTTGTAAAGCTTTAATTCCTTCTGGTGCTGCTACTAAACAAACAAATGTAATGTTTTCTTCTTTTACATTATATTTTGTTGTTAATTGGTTAAGTGCAGTGATTGCAGAAACTCCTGTCGCAAGCATTGGATCAACAACGAACACACGACGCTCGTCGATATCTTGTGGGAATTTAGCAAAATATTCAATCGCTTCTAACGTATCTGGGTCACGGTACATTCCGATATGTCCAACACGAGCTGCTGGAATCATGTCCATGATACCGTCTACCATACCTAAACCTGCACGTAAGATTGGTACAATTGCTAATTTTTTACCTGCAATTTGTTTTTGAGTTGTTTTCATAATGGGTGTTTCGATTTCAATGTCTTCTAAAGGAAGATCTCTCGTAATTTCATAAGCCATCAACATACCAATTTCATTTGTTACTTCACGAAATACCTTTGTTGAACAATCTTTATCTCTAATAATTGTTAGTTTATGTTGAATTAATGGATGATTTACTACCTCAAATTTTGCCATTTTATTCCTCCTAAGATAATTAATTATTTAAATAATGGTCGGTCTTTCATTAGTTCATAGACCTTGTCTTTAATTTCTGCCATTTCGTCCTCTTCTGCTGATAAAGCATCAAGGATGAAATCTGCTACTAATTCTACATCAGATTCTTTCAATCCACGTGTAGTAATTGCAGCTGTTCCAATTCGAATACCACTTGTTTGAACAAATGATTCTTTATCAAATGGAATTGAGTTTTTATTTACAGTAATTCCTACTGCATCTAAACGCTCTTGTGCCCATTTTCCTGTGACACCAAGTGGAGTCACGTCAATTAAGAATAAATGATTGTCTGTTCCACCCGAAATAATTCTTAACGGGCTTAAATCAAAAATTCGTGACATTGCTTTCGCATTAACTTTCACTTGTTTAATATAATCTTTAAAGGCTGGTTGCAATGCTTCATGAAGCGCAACGGCTTTGGCAGCAATAACATGCTCCAACGGCCCGCCTTGAATACCTGGAAATATCGCTTTGTTTAATTTCTTCGCGTGCTCTTCTTTCGCAAGAATCATCCCACCACGAGGTCCACGAAGGGTCTTATGTGTTGTTGTCGTGACAACATCCGCATAAGGTACTGGATCTGGATGCTCTCCAACCGCAACTAAACCAGCAATGTGAGCCATATCTACAAAGTAGATTGCGCCTACTTTTTTAGCTATCTCACCGATACGTTCAAAATCGATTTCACGAGAATAAGCACTTGCACCTGCAATTAACATTTTTGGTTTGACTTCTGTAGCAATCTCTTCAAGTTTAGCGTAGTCAATGAGTTCAGTCGTCGGATCAACTCCGTAACTATACATCTCATAAGACTGACCACTAAAGTTAACCGGTGAACCATGAGTTAAATGGCCACCTTGGGATAAATCCATCCCTAAAACTTTGTCGCCTGGCTCTAAAAAGGCACGATAAACAGCTAAGTTTGCACTGGAACCAGAATGTGGTTGCACGTTTGCATACTCAGCATTGAATAATTCTTTTGCACGATCAATCGCAATTTGTTCAATCTTATCAACAAATTCGCAACCGCCATAGTATCGCTTACCAGGATACCCTTCAGCATATTTGTTAGTCAAAATACTTCCTTGAGCTTTTAAAACACTTGGTGATACGAAATTCTCAGAGGCAATTAATTCAATCCCATTTTGTTGACGTAGTTGCTCGTTCTTAATCTGTTCAAATACAAATGTATCATCATTAAATGTCATAGTGACACCTCCAGGTTATTTTTTATATTATATCATACTCGACGACGCTTTAGAAAGACGGTTTAAATATGCATGTGTTTCGTCTGTTTCGTCAAATGCCTGCGCAAAAATCAAATCACAGTCACTACTTTCAAGGAAACGTAGGCCTGCAAATAGGCGTTGAGTTGCTTGTTCAAGCTCTTCATTGCTACCTAATGAATAGTAACTGAAGCCAATATTATTTGTCTGTAATTCAGAAATAATATGATCTTGGGCAAGAATTCCAATCTTTAAATCCGTTTCCTTAATAAAGTCTTTCCATTCTTCAAGCGAATGGGATGGATCAACCATCTTAACAGGTTGACTTGGACTATAATGCGTATATTTCACACCTGGACTCGCAATCGTCGTGTCTTTCATTTGTTCCTCGCTTGATTTCTCTGACACATCAATGCCTGTCGCTTTGGATAACATCGCTTGAGTAATAGCACCAGGTCTTAATATCTCGATGCGTTCTGCTGTTGGCCAAACTACCGTTGACTCAACACCGACTTGTGTGAACTCAGAATAATTATTCACGACGCCCGCAATCTTTCCATCGAAATCATGAATAACATGCTCAATGGAAGTTGGACTCGGTTTACCAGATAAATTTGCACTTGGGCCTACTAAAGGAAAGCCAACCATCTCAATTAAAAGCAAAGCTTCCAATTGATTGGGCATGCGAATGCCCACAGTCTTTTGATTCGGTGTCACACTTTCAGCAAATATACCTTTCTTCACTGGAAAGATAATTGTTAAAGGTCCTGGCCAAAAAGTTTCCATTAATTTCAAAGCCACATCGTTCACTTCTTCAACATAATCATAAACTGAATTGATATTGTGAACATGCACGATTAAAGGATTATCCGAAGGTCGTCCTTTAGTTTTAAATACTTGTTTGACAGCTTGATTGTTGTTCGCAATCGCACCTAAGCCAAAGACGGTTTCAGTTGGAAAGGCAACTAATTCTCCTTGCTTTAAAGAATCCGCGGCTTCGCGCAACTCTTCACGCCCAAATATTTTAGTTTTGTTTAGTTTTTCATTATTCATTCTATATACCTACTTTACAATTCAATTTGTACGTAACGATTTTTCCCATTTAAATCTAGGATAATTTCAATAGTGGAATTTGGAAAGGTCTCAGAGAAGATAGTTTTAACTGCTTCTCCTTGTTGGAAACCAATTTCCACAATGATCATGCTCGTTTCCTTTACATATGATTGTATTTGTTTAGCGAGCTGTTTGTATATCGCCAATCCTTTATCTTCTGCGAATAAGGCTAATGACGGTTCAAACTTCTTCACGCTATCATCCATTAAATCCAACTCGTCTTCACTAATATAAGGTGGGTTGGATACGATTAAATCAAAGCTTTGTTGTGGGATGTGTTCAAATAAATTACTTTCGATAAACTCTACATTGACTTGGTGATTTAATGCATTCTCTTTAGCGACTTCCAGTGCTTCAGGTGAAATATCTGAGGCAAAAACGTGTTGCTCTGGATTTAACTTCGCTATCATTATAGCTAAAATCCCCGTGCCCGTTCCAATATCTAACACTTTAGCGTCCACTTTCTCTTCCAAATAGTGGTTAGACAAACTGACAATCCCAGCAGTATCTTCTCTAGGAATCAGCGTGTGTTCTGTCACTTTAAATTTTTCTTCCATAAAGTAAGCATGACCGAGTAGATATTGAATGGGTTTTCCTTCAACGATTTGTTCAAGTATGCGCATATAGTGTGTATGCATTTCTTCTTTGACTGGTTTATTCAAACCTAGTACAACATCTGTTAATGTTTGTTCAAAAGTCATCATCCAATACGTTCTTGCTAAATGCTCATCTAACCCCGAAGCTTTTAAAAAAAGTGAAGCTTTATTCAAAGCTTCACCTAATGTTAGATTAACTGTTTGGACCATTTAACTCCTCCAATAGTTGAGTTTGGTCGTAGACAATTAATGCATCAATTATGTCATCTAAATTACCACTTAAGATTGAGTCTAACTGTTGAATTGTTAGTCCAATTCGGTGATCAGTCACTCGGCTTTGTGGGAAGTTATATGTACGGATTCTTTCAGAGCGGTCCCCTGTTCCGATTTTTAATTTACGATCTGCATCAATCTCAGATTGTTGTTCTTCTTGCACTTTATCGAACACACGTGCACGTAAGATTTTCATTGCTTTTTCACGGTTTTTCAATTGTGAACGCTCATCTTGCATCGCAACAACTGTATTCGTTGGAATATGTGTTAAACGTACAGCTGAAGCTGTCTTGTTAACGTGCTGTCCACCCGCTCCACTCGCGTGGTAGATGTCGACACGGATATCATTGTCATCGATATCGAAATCGATTTCTTCCGCTTCTGGCATAACGATTACAGTTGCCGTTGAAGTATGTACACGTCCTTGAGATTCAGTCTCAGGAACTCGTTGAACACGGTGAGCACCGTTTTCATATTTAAGTTTTGAATACACTTTGTCGCCTGAAATCATTAAGGTTACTTCTTTATAACCACCGATACCCGTAATGTTTGCATCAATGACTTCTACTTTCCAACCTTGGTTAGTAGCGTAATGTGTATACATATCTAATAAATCTCCAGCGAATAATTGTGCTTCGTCTCCACCGGCTGCTCCACGAATTTCCATAATGATATTCTTTTTATCATTTGGATCTTCAGGAATCATCATAATTTTAATTTGGCTTTCTAATTCTTCACGCTCAGATTTTAATGATGATAATTCTTCTTTCGCTAACTCAGCCATTTCATCGTCAGTGTTCTCAGATAGAATTTCTTCTGTTTCACCGATTTCTTCATTAACTTGTTTATAGCGTTTGATTTTTTCGACTTTGGGTCTTAAATCACTTTCTTCAATTGTTAATTCTCGTAGACGATTTGTATCACTAATCACACTTGGGTCACTTAGTAATTCATTGACTTCGTCATAGCGAAAAATTAACGAATCTAGTTGTTCAAACATTATTTTTCCCCATTTCTTATAACTTGTTTACGCCGCCTGGATTGTGATAGCAGCTTCGGCAGACTGGTAAGTAGGATTCATTTCCACCTATTTGGATTTGTTCCCCTGTATATACCGGTTCTCCGTCATTAATTCTTAAGTTCATTGTTGCTTTACGGTGACAATACCAACAAATTGTCTTGAGTTCTTCAATCTTGTCAGCATAGATTAGAAGGTATTTTGAACCTTCAAATAGCTCGTTTGAGAAATCGTTTTTTAATCCAAAAGCCATGACTGGTATGTTTAGTTGATCTACAACACGAGCAAGTTCTAATATATGATGTTTCTTTAAGAATTGCGCTTCGTCGATTAAGATACAATATAACTCCGTATCAATTGCAGCAATCTCTTCATATAAATCCATGTCATCCGTAATCGGAGTTGCTTCACGTTCTAATCCTGTACGACTTGCAACTAAGCCTACTTTTGTACGTGTATCGACAGCACTCGTAAAAATTTTAACCGGTTTATTTTGCTCTTCGTAGTTATGTGCAACCTTTACGATTTCAATTGATTTCCCACTATTCATTGCACCGAATTTGAAGTACAGTTTCGCCATGATCTAACTCCTTCTTTTCTACTCTCAACTATTAATAATAAAATACTCAAGCATCTTAGTCAATTGCTTGGATGAAATATTATCATAAAAATATCTTAAGTGATTTTAGGGTATACTCTATATATTCCTAACTAAGAATATCATACCTGCATTCGACTTTGATTACAATTATGGTAAAAGTGTATTTTGGAATGACTTTATGGAAATATAATACTTTATTTTAAGACGGATGATTGCTAAAATACTAATGTTAAAAGAGTAATCTTACTCACCAAAGGAGAATTATGAATGAGCTTTAGAAGTAATATTGCCACTCACGTTGGCCGCCTATCTCGTTGGGCTCTTACAAAATTTACTGGTGGCGGAAGTAGTTTGCCCGGTAAACTAGCCTTAACGATTGACCCTGATATACTAACTACATTAGGTGAAAACTATGATGTTGCTATCATCACTGGAACGAATGGTAAAACCTTAACGACTGCGTTAAGTGTCTACGCTTTGAATGAAGCTTACCCTCACGTCTTAACTAACCCGACAGGTTCAAATATGCAGCAAGGGATTGTCAGTACTTTTCTAGCTGCCCCTCGCCTTGAGAAAAATAAAAAAGGCATTGCTGTGCTTGAAGTTGATGAAGGTTCCCTAAAACACGTTGTCAAATACGTGCAGCCGAAAGTATTTGTTCACACGAACGTCTTTCGTGATCAAATGGACCGTTACGGTGAAATATATACAATTTATAAATTAATGGCTGATGCAGCAAAAGAAGTGCCTGAAGCGACAGTGATTTCTAATGCAGACTCGCCGATCTTAAATTCCATTGATTTACCAAACCCTCGTCTTTACTTTGGTTTTGAAGATCAAATGGATGGCAATGTCGTTCCGCATCATAACACTGATGGTATCTTATGTCCTAAGTGTGACCACGTGTTAAAATACCACACGTTAACTTATGCGAACCAAGGTAAATTCTATTGTGAAAATTGTGACTTTAAACGCCCTGAGTTGGACTATAAAGTGACGAGTTTAGATGATTTGAACATTACAGACTCAACTTTTACAATTAATGATTATCAATTCCAAATTCCAGTCGCTGGAATGTATAATATCTACAATGCCTTAGCTGCTTATAGTTTAGGTCGCTTCTTTGATTTATCTCCTGAACAAATTCACGATGGCTTTGAGAAAGCAGAACGTGTCTTTGGCCGTCAAGAGATTTTAGATATTGAAGGCAAGCAAGTGTTAATTAATTTAGTTAAGAACCCCGTCGGCTTAAATCAAGTGATTGACTTAGTTGGCCTGGATAAAGACCCATCGACGTTTATTGCGATTTTAAACAATCAATACGCTGATGGAACAGATGTGAGTTGGATTTGGGACGGAGACTTCGAGAAGATGTCTGATTTCAATATTCAATCTGTCTACACTGTAGGAATGCGTAAAGAAGATATGACGAAACGCTTAGAAGTAGCAGAGTTATTCGATGGTGACATTCAAGAACTCAATTCTGTAGAAGAAGTGGTTCAAGCGACTCGCGAAGCGAAGACAGACAGTGTCCATATCTTCGCAACTTATACAGCCATGCTGGATTTACGAAAAGAATTAATTCAAGCAGGCTATATAACAAAATAACTTAAAGAAAAGAGTGCCCTTTATGAAAAACATTCGAATTGGTCATCTATACGGCAACTTAATGAATACCTATGGCGATAACGGAAACCTATTAATGCTTCAGCATTACGCTAAAGAAGCAGGCTATCAGGTTGAAACAACGATTGTCAGTCTAGGTGATGACTTTCTAGCTGAAGATTATGATTTACTTTTCTTCGGTGGTGGGCAAGATTATGAACAAAAGATCGTCTCGCAAGATTTACCGCGCATCCGCGATGAAATTGCATCATTCATTGAGAACGACGGTGTCATGTTAACCATTTGTGGTGGCTTCCAATTACTTGGTCAATACTACATCAATGCTGCTGGTGATCGTTTAGAAGGAATGAATATCTTACCTCATTATACTGAGAGACAAATCGATTCTCGTTTTATAGGTGATATTGAAATCTATGATGAAGAAAATGATCAAACTTATTATGGCTTTGAAAACCACAACGGCGTCACTCATCTAGGATCTGAGTTAAAACCTCTGGGGCGTGTTATAAAAGGAAATGGGAATAACGGTATGGACCAAACTGAAGGAGTTCATTACAAAAACACCTTCGGCTCTTACTTCCACGGTCCCCTACTCGTTCGAAATGAATGGCTCGCAAGACATATTGTTGAATTAGCGATTCAAAACAAATAAAAATTATCCCTGACTCATTCTTTATTGAAAAAGTCAGGGATAATTTTTTATGTTTAATTATTTTGTTGCCATTAATTTGTTTGTAATTTCTTCGAATTGATCAATATAGTTAACAAAAGTGTCTAAAGATTTTTGCCAAAATGCAACATCAGTGACATCAACGTCCATCGCTTTTGCTGTCTCTTCAACAGATGATACGGTCGTTAGTTTTAATAACTCATCATATCGTTCAACAAAGCCTTCTGGTTGCTCTTCATAGATTGTATATAAGCCCCTAGCGAACAAACCACCAAATGCATAAGGGAAGTTATAGAAACTTAAACCTGCTGAATAGTAATGACCTTTATTTACCCACATATATGGATGTAAGTAATCTGGGTCTAACCCATCCCCATAGGCTTCTAATTGAGCTTCTTTCATTAGATCCTCAAGCTGTTGACTGAATAAGAATTTATCTTCTTTTGCTTCAAATAATTTTGTTTCAAAGTAATAACGTGAATAAATATCAACGATAATTTGAGTCGTATCTTGTAACAATGATTCGATTAAAGCAAGTTGTTCAACTTCATCGTCTGTATTATTTAACAAGTCATTCATAATTAATGTTTCATTAAATGTTGATGCTGTTTCAGCAACTGGCATAGAATAAGACCAATTCAATGGTTTATGTGCTTGGATAATTGATCCGTGATACGCATGCCCTAGTTCATGCGCCATTGTAATGACACTAGATAGTGATCCATCAAAGTTCGTCATAATACGTGATTGGCCAATAAATGGTAAGTTAGAGCAGAACGCCCCGCCTCGTTTACCTTTTCTTGGAATGAAATCCACATAGTTCTTATCGTAAAATTCTTGTACTAAATCAGCTAACTTATCTGAGAAGGGTCTAAAGTGATTGACTAAGTATTCTCCAGATTCTTCAACTGAGAATTGTTGACTTGCTTCACCCATGGGTGCGAATAAATCATAGAATGGTAAGCCATTTTTATGTCCTAAGTAAGTGGCTTTTTGTTTTAAATAACGTCTGAATTCAGGTAAGTATTTTTGAATTGCTGTCATTAAACTGTCTAATGTTTTACGGTCCATGCGTGATTGTTGCAACGTTTCATCTATGGGTGACTCATAGCCACGTAATGATGAAGTTGTTAGAACTTGTTGTTTAATATTATTTAATGAGAAAGCAACGGGGTCTTTAATTTTGTCATACATGGCTAATTCAGCTTCATAGGCTTTTTTACGTACATCTTGGTCTGCATCATAAGCTAAGTTTCGAATTTCACTTAACGTATATGTTGTTCCATCTACGTCAGTTTCTACTGTAGAAGTTAAGAATGTATGTAAGTTTGACCAAGCACTTGCACCAGAGTTGTCTAGTTTTGAAATCACGGCTTCCGTATCTTCATCTAATAAATGCTTTGCTTCTTCTTTCAATTCATTAAAGGCAAATATATAGTCTGATAACTCACTATCTTGAGTAATATCGGTTGTAATACTTCCTAAAAAACGATCTAAGATAATTTGGTTTTTAGTCAGTTCTGACATTACTTTTGAAAACTGACCACGATAATTAGTCGAAGTTTCATCAGTTGTATTTGTTGATAATGTTAGGCTAATGAATGATCCAATGCGTCTTGCTGTAATTAATAAGTCTTCTTTAAATCTCACAGCCGCTTTAATATCTTCTAAATTATCTTCTAAAGTTAATTTGTTAAAATCCTCTTCGAATTGCTTTAATTTTGCCCAATCCGATTTAAATTCTTCACTCTCATAGCCTACATATAAATCATCGAGTTGCCATTTGTACATTTTATAACGCCCTTTCTTTTCTACATTTACTTAAATAAATAACATAATTATTACAGGTAAGATAATTGCTGGAACAAAATTCATTATTTTGAATTGAGTGACTTCAATCATATTCAAGCCTAAGCCAACTAATAATACAGAACCTACACAGATAATCTCTGTGATGACATCCGCGGGTAGCCAAGGCTCTAGTAAGCCAGCAAAAATAATAATACTTCCTTGAATCAATAGAACAGGAATTGATGCTAAGGCAACACCAATACCTAAAGATGATGCTAATAGAATCGATGTAATACCATCTAAGATACTTTTCGTATAAAGAGTTGTATTGTCACCAATGAGGCCACTTTCTAAAGATCCGACAATGGCCATTGATCCAATACAGAAAATCATTGCGGCACTGACCATTCCGTGTGAAAGGTCACCGTATTTGGCACTACCTTTACTGATTTTCTTCTCTACTTTATTAATGCCAGATAGAACACGGCGATCAATATCAACCCACTCGCCAATGAGTGTTCCAAGAACAATACTTAAAATCATAACAATAGTATTATTCCCTTGGATTGCACCGGCAATTCCGATAGATAGAACACACAAGCCAACAGCTTGCATTAAACTTTTTTGTACTCGCTCAGGGATACCTGAACGAATTTGTAGTCCAATCAAAGAACACACAATGATGGCTACTGCATTAACGATTGCTCCCATATTCCAACTCCCATTCGATTAATTTAATTCATCACTCGCTTCATCAGTTGAACTCTCTTCCTCTTCAACTTCTTCTGAGTCACTCTCATCAAGTGACTCATTATCCGTTTGATATTCACTTTCACTTACAACATCTAAATCTTCATTGATGTAATTAACCAAATTAGGTGTCCAAGTGAAATCAAAGTAATAAATTAAATCGTCGCTATCTTCAATTGTTTCTTCTGCAGCTTCCTCTTCTAATTCTTCTTCATCATCACTTTTCACTGGTGTGTTAATCGCGATATATAAGGGTTCCCCTTGCCAAACTTCTTGATATCTCAGTTTATCTAAGGCAAAAGTCTTAATTGTTGTATAACTATCTCCTGGTTTGATGACCGTACCGTTGTAATCATTAATTAAGACGTAATCACTATTCAAGCTATCTTCACCAATTTGTAAAGTGGCAACCCCATCTACTGGAAGGAGTTCATGATCGCTATTATTAGTAACTTCATACTCAATAGATACGATGATTTGACCATAATTAAAGTTTTGAAAATTTTCTTCATAAATATCTTTCGGTTCAAAATCACTGATTTCAGCTCTTAATAACTCAACTGAAACATCGTCATCTTCACTCGTTTCGTTTAATTCATCTTGAGCTAAGATCGTCTTTTGACCCCACCATTCTGATGATAAACGATCTGGAATCATTTGATTATTCTCAGATAATTGCTCTTGAGTCTCCTCGTCTAAAGGTAAGTAAAGAACGCGTTCATCTCCTAGTAAACTTGCACCCACTCCTGAGATGGCATCTGGTTCCGACTGAGGTGGTACAACAGTTAGGTAAACATTTCCTAAATCTGATGCTTCTTCCCACTCATCCTGACCAAGGCTATAAATAAGATAACCGTTAACAGTCATGCTTGGTCTTATTTCGCCGTTATTTTGTTCGAGTATTTTCGTTAAATCCCCGCTTTGAGCTGGATATAAAGCGGATGATGGGTGCATTTTCATATCTGCTGATTGATAACTCATTCTTAAGCCTTCAATCGGGTAATAAATCGTTTCATCTGTTAAGTTTGTTATAGCAACTTCCATTAAGATAACTGCACCTGGATTGTCTTCATAGTTAAATTCGCTACTTACAGATTCATCGGCACTGTCAACTTCAAAGACTTCCATATTCTCGACACTTAATTGAAAATTATTCTGTGTTTGAGAGAATGTTTCATTCACTTTAAAGTTAGACTCTTCCGCTAGTGTTAAAACATCACTGTTTCTAAATTCAGCAATCACTTGACTAAATTCTGGCACAAAGCGCGCATCAATGGCTGTTTCATTTTCAGCATTTTCCGCACTTGAAGGTGTAACATCTGATTCTACTTGACTCACTTCTTGGCTAGAAACAACCTCTTCAATTTTTTTTTCAATCTTGCCACAACCGACAAGAAACAGAGCTGCAATAAATATGAGCCCTATTTTTTTATAAAATTTCATTTTGTTAATGTGTTTGTTCATATACTTCAACCTTTTACTTTTATTCTTTTTCCTTTACAGGACTTGCGATGACTTCGGGTGCTAATGTTTCCACTTCGTATTCTTCTTCGAATAATCCTGAAGATTCTCGAAATGTATTATACAGCTCCGTCACAATTACTTTAATGACCGCGTAGCCTGGAACCCCTATGATAACTCCTGATAAGCCGAATAAGCGTCCGGCACCGAGTAATACTAATAGGATTGTTACTGGATGTATTTTTAAATTGTTTCCTAATATTTGTGGTGATACAAATCGTCCTTCAAGCAATTGCTCGATGGCCACCACAATTAATACTTTGATAAACATGTACGGCGAGATTAATAGTCCGATAATTAATGCCGGTACAACCGCCATTATAGAACCCAAATACGGAATAATATTAAATATACCCGCAATCACAGAAAGTGATATTGCATAATCTAAACCGATGATTGAATAACCAATCGCAAAGATTATTCCTACTACGATCGCCACTAATATTTGTCCTCGAATATACTGGGAGATTTGGTGATTCGACTTGAATAAAATTCGCCCTACTTTTGGTCGATATTTATCAGGCACATGATATAAAATATATTGCGGAATTTTATGGCCTTCCAGCAATAAATAATATAGTAACACTGGCATTGTTATTAATCCTGTTACTACTTGTGCCACCGTTCCAATTACACTTCCTAGACCGCCAAAGGTAGATGTAATAATCGTATTCAACTGATCTGTGATACTATTCCAATCAATATTGGCAAAATATTCAGTAATCTTCGGGTCAATTAAACCACTTTCAAGATCGATAGGTAAAGACTCGATTGTTTCCATTAATGATGCTTGATAATTGGGTATATTCGCAACGAATGTTGTCGCTTGTTCTCTTAGCAATGGTATTAAAGTAGAAATACCCCAACTAATTAATGCAATAATAATGATAAAAATAATCCAAATCGAAATATTTCTTGATACGCCTCGTTGGATTAATTGCGCAACAAATGGTGAAAATAAATAATATAAAATCCCCGCTGCAACAATTGGAAAAGCCACTAAATTTACAAAAGTGACGATTGGGGTAAATAAGTACGCGACACGTGTAAATATTAAAATAATTAATAAAATTAACAGTGTATTGAATAAGAAAATTACAAATTGGTTGTTCAGAAATTGACTTACAAACCAACTTTCTTTACGCTTTTCGTTCCGTTTATTATCTGTCATAAAATTCACTCCAATGACTTAAGATAATGATATTTTAACACACTACTAATAAAAAAACTCAAGAATCTAATTCATTCATGATTTTACTCATCTATGCTATACTTTATGTATTAATATACTGGGAGGATATCAAATGACTCAAACATTTATTTTAGGTGGCTATACAAAACGAGACAATAAAGGAATTCATCAAGTAGAATTCGATGCCAAAGAAGGCGCTTTTTCAGATCCAAGTTTAATTAGCGAATTAAACGGCCCTACTTTTGTGGCTTTATCTAAAGCTAAGGATTTACTTTTTGCGATTCATAAAGAAAATGACCAAGGTGGAATCGTATCTTTCAAAAAGAACGACCAAGGTACTTGGGACAAATTAGCTAGTGGTTTTGGTGATAACGGTAGTGGTTGTCACGTGAGTTACCGTGAAAGTAGTCAAACTATTTATGTATCTAACTACCATGCTGGAGTGATTGATGTATTCAAATTAGACGGTGAAGAGTTAAATGTAATTCAAACCGTGGAACATTCTGGTTCAAGTGTTCATGAAAACCAAGACTCGTCTCACGTTCACTATGCTGATTTCAATGATTCGCAAAACTTATTATTTGTTTGTGATTTAGGGACAGATTTCGTTACAACTTATGAAATCGCTGAAGACGGTACTTTAGCTCCTTCTAGCGAGATTAAATTAACTCCTGGAACGGGTCCACGTCATTTAGTATTACATCCAACAGAACCCTACGCATACATCATCGGTGAATTAGCAAACACAACAACCGTTGTATCATTAGACGCTGAGGGTAAAATGGCAGCCGTTGAAACGCAATTAAATATTCCTGAAGAACATGTTGAAAAATCTGCAGGCGCTGCAATTCGTATTACGAATGATGGCCGCTTCTTATATGTTTCAACTCGTTTCCATAATGTATTAACAGTCTTTGAAATTTCTGAAGATGGTGGAGCTTTAACGAAAATTCAAGAAATCGATACGAACGGTGAAATCCCTCGTGATTTCAATATTGATGAAACTGAAAAATTTGTTCTAGTTGCTCACCAAGATACAGATCATATTTCAGTATTTGACCGTAACGCTGAGACAGGTCAATTAACATTTATTCAAAATAATACACTAGCACCTGAGTGTGTGTGCATCGCCTCAGCTTAATTAACAAAATAATGAATTCAAAGCCAAACCATTTCAGTTTGGCTTTTTTTGCTGTTATTTTTCTTTGACGAAAACGTTTAAATTCGATTTTATAATGGATACTATACTTTTTTAGTGAATTTACGTTATAATGGATTGAATAAATTTCTAGAGAGGATAGGAAACATGGATCAAATGATTGATATTATTGAACTTATAAAAATATTTGTCCTGAGTGTGGTACAAGGGATCACAGAGTGGCTACCGATAAGTAGTACGGGACATATGATTATCTTAGAAGATTTAATTCCTTTGAATTTATCTTCAGAATTCGTTGAGGTCTTTTTAGTACTTGTACAATTAGGCTCAATTTTCGCAGTAATTTTACTTTACTTTAATAAATTAAATCCTTTTTCACCAAAGAAAACTTCAGTGGAGCGTAAAGATACTTGGGTGCTTTGGTTTAAAGTTGCTTTTGCAAGTATTCCAGTCGCAATCTTCGGCTTTGCTTTAAAAGATTATATGGATGAATACTTCTATAATCCTATTGTTGTTGCTATTGCACTGATTGTGTACGGGATTATCTTTATTTGGATTGAACGCACCGGTGAATCTAAACATGCAGCTACAGTGACTGATTTTAATTCATTATCTTTTGCGACAGCTTTTAAAATCGGAATCTTCCAAGCATTGTCTATCATTCCTGGAACATCTCGTTCAGGTTCTACGATTATCGGTGGATTATTAGTTGGAACGTCTCGTCACATTGCGACTGAGTTCTCATTCTTCTTAAGTATCCCAGCTATGTTTGGTGCAAGTTTAGTTAAACTACTAGACTTAGGTTTCGCATTCACAACAGTTGAATGGATTTACTTATTATTCGGAATGTTTGTTGCTTTTATTGTTTCAGTATTTGCAATTAAATTCTTACTGAACTACTTGAAACGTAATGACTTTACTGGCTTTGGTAAATATCGTATCGTATTAGGTGCAATCGTTATACTTTACTCGCTGTTCCAGTTTTAATATTTAATTTATAAACCCAGTTGATTGTCTTAATGGCAATTAGCTGGGTTATTTTTTATAAAATGGGCTCTTAAGGGGCGTCGTGAGGTGGCGTGACGGACCGGAAATGCGAATGCGGGGCGTCGTGCTGACTCGCGATGGACAGCAAATCGAAATACGGAGTGTCGCGCCAGCTCACAACGCCCCATCCCACCCAAACCCCAAAACAAAAAACCGAAAACTATAACTTAGCACACGACTTAGTTATGGTTTTCGGTTATTTAACTTAATTTAATTATCCCATAGCATTTTCTTTAGTGATTTCTGTAATGCCACCCATGTAAGGAACAAGTACATCAGGAATCTTCACAGATCCATCTGCTTGTTGGTAGTTTTCTAAGATTGCCACAACAGTACGACCTACTGCTAATCCTGAACCGTTTAAAGTATGAACATGTTCTACTTTTTCGTATTCATTACGGTAGCGGATTTTTGCACGGCGAGCTTGGAAAGCTTCTGTGTTTGAACATGAACTGATTTCGCGGTAAGTCTCTTGAGCTGGGATCCATGCTTCAATATCATAAGTTTTAGCAGCAGAGAATCCCATATCACCTGTTGATAATATAATTGTGCGGTATGGAATTTTTAATGCTTCTAAGATACCTTCAGCATCTTTAGTCATACTTTCTAACTCTGCATAAGATTCATCCGGACGAGCAAGTTTAACTAACTCAACTTTGTGGAATTGGTGCATACGGATTAATCCACGCGTATCACGACCAGCGCTTCCTGCTTCTGATCTAAATGATGGTGAAAATGCTGTAAAGTGTACAGGTAATTGATCTAATGCAAGAATTTCATCAGCATAGTAGTTCGTTAATGGAACTTCAGCCGTTGGAATTAAAGTTAAGTTACGGTCCCCTTCTAACTCAAATACATCTTCTTTAAATTTAGGGAATTGCCCTGTTCCGAACATTGCTTTTTCATTTACCATGTAAGGTGTGATCATTTCGCGGTAGCCATTTTTCCCGTGAGTATCTAACATAAAGTTGTAAACAGCACGCTCTAAACGAGCTCCTTGGCCTACATAGTATACGAAACGCGCACCGGCAACTTTTGCTCCACGTTCAAAATCTAAGATACCTAAGTTTTCAGCAATATCCCAGTGATTTAATGCTTTAAAATCAAATTCTGAAATTTCTCCCCAACGGCGGATTTCAACATTATCGTCTTCATCTTCACCAACTGGCACATCTTCATGTGGGATGTTAGGTAATGTGAATTCAATATTATTTAAGTCAGTTTGAATCGCGACTAACTTGTCATCCATCGCTTTAATTTCTTTACCGATTTCTTGCATTGCTTTGATTTGCTCATCCGCATTTTCTTTGTTGCGTTTTAGCTGAGCAATTTTTTCAGTTGTTTCGTTACGTGTTTGCTTCGCTTCCTCAGTTTGAGCAATTAATTCTCTTCTTTGCGCGTCTAAGTCGCGGTAATTTTCTAATAACTCACGCTCCACACCTCGGGTGGCAAGTTTTTCTGCGACAAATTCAAAGTCATCTCTTAACATTTTACGATCTAACATATTGTTTCCTCCTGTGATTTTAAATATTCATTAAATTAAACATAGCCATAAAAAAGAACCTTCCGTCCCTGAATAATTCATGGGACGAAAGGTTCTCATTCGCGGTGCCACCCAAGTTCAAATAAACCCAATAATAGTGAGTTTACTTGCTCTTAAATTCAATAACGGTGAGGCCGGCACTACTTAATCGCGCTTTCGTAGGCTGAATAAAACGTGGATTCTTTGATTAAACTGAGTGATTCTCACCAACCATCACTTCTCTTAACAATTATCTCAAATACTATTCGTTTCTCATTTAATCATATTATAAATTATCCCGCCATAAAGTCAAGCAATCCTACCAATTCAAGTCTTTCGCTTTGTCAGTATCGTCATAATGATGAATTGCCTCTAGCTCTTGCCATTGTTGTTGGCGTAAAGCTTCAAATATAACGATATTAGCAGTGTTTGATAAGTTAAGTGACCGTACATGTTCGTCATTCATTGGAATTCGCAAACTGTTATTTTTATGCGCTTCCATCAATTCAATCGGAAGGCCCGTTGTTTCTTTTCCAAATAGGAAGAATTGCTCATTACTTTCATTTTGAGCCAAGTCTGCCTCAGAATAAATTTGAGGTGCAAATTTAGTAATTAAATACAGTTTACGTTCACCAACGTATGAAAGAAATGCCTCTAAATTATCATGCTCGACAATATCAACATTATGCCAATAATCTAAGCCAGCACGTTTCAACATTTTATCATCGGTTGAAAATCCTAGAGGATGAATTAAATGGAGCGTTGAATTAGTTGCCGCGCAAGTTCTAGAGATGTTCCCTGTATTAGCAGGCATCAATGGTTCAAATAAAGCAATATGATTTTTCAATGGAATCCTCCCTTTCTTCACGTAATTTGGTGAATGTTTAGATAGAAAAAGACACGTATTGAACGTGTCTTTTAATAAAATTATTTGAAGATTACTCTTCTTCTGCTTCTTCTGCTTCTTCTTCAGTTGCACCAATTACTTCTGGTTCAGCTGCTTCTTCATCTGGATCTACGTCTTCTGCTTCTTCAGTAGGAATTGAGATTGAAACGATTGTTGCATCATTTTCCATCATAATTTCTACACCTTCTGGGAGAGCGATATCCGCTACAGTTAAAGTATCACCGATTTCTAAGCCTTTTACATCCACTTCAAAGTATTGAGGGATTGTATCTGGTTTAGTTTCAACAGTAATTTCGTTTTCAACGATTTCAACGATACCTTCTTCAATTGTTTCATCATTAACAACGTATAATGGAATTTCTACCGTTAATGTTTGGTCAGCAGAGATAGCTTCCAAGTCAATTGAGTACATTTCGTCTTTTAACGCTGCACGTTCATAGTCTTTTAACCATACTTTTTGAGTGCCACCGTTAAAATCTAAATTGAATACCGCGTTAGTACCTTCTTCTTTTAATAAAGCTTCGAAATCACGACGATCTACTAAAAGCGAAGTTGCTTCTACTGTTTTACCGTATAAAGATACAGGCACTTTTCCTTCAGCACGAGCTTTGCGTGAAGCACTTGAGCCAGTTGTTTCTCTAAGTTCTGCTTTTAAGTTCATAATAAAATCTCCTTATCTATAAATAATTTAATGCATTTCAAATAGTAATTTTCGCACATACGTTATAGTATCAAATTTTCCTCTAAAAAGCTAGATAAAACCATATTTTTTTTATACAATAAGTAAAGATTCATTGCTTTGCAATAGAGAGGTAGGTCCCATGAGAAAAATATTAAGCTACTTTAAACCCTTTGATTATGTATTTATTATCGTGTCAATCATCATTTCTTTTATTCCAAATGTCATTACGAATGCTCATCTCAATGATTCAGAAGATGCCGTTGCGATAGTGAAAATCCACGGTGAAGTTGTAGATGAGTTCCAATTATCAGAAGGATTAGAAGTCGAAAAGACATATTATCCAAACGATAACCAGTACAATATTATCGAAATCAATAATAACCAAGCTCGTATTAAAGAAGATAATAGTCCTGATCAAGTTGGCGTTAGAACAGGTTGGATTGAAAGACCAGGGCAAACTGCGATTTGTCTCCCCCACGGGCTCGTGTTAGAGATTACCGGCAAAATGGCTGATGATGAATTGATACTACCCTTGTAAATAACTAATCATAAAATGGAGGTTTTATAATGTCAGCAGCCAAATTTAAACCCACAGGTGAAGATGTCGTCGAATTTATTGAGTCGATTGATTCAAAACAAAAACAAATTGATTCATTTTTTTATTAGATTTATTTAAAGAAGTGACTGGTTTTGAACCTCAAATGTGGTATCCAAATATTATCGGTTTTGGAACTTACCATTATGTCTACAATTCTGGTCGTGAAGGTGATACATCTTATTTAGCCTTTTCCCCTAGAAAAGCCAAATTTAGTTTGTACCTTGCTACCGAATTTAAAGACAAAGATAAATTATTAGCGCAACTTGGAAAACACACCACTGGTAAAATGTGTATTTACGTAAATAAATTAGCTGATATTGATTTAGATGTCTTAAAAACAATGTTAGAAAACTCAATGGAACACACTTTAAGTAAATATCCTAAATAAAAAAGCAGCCTCGATTTTCAATAAAATCGAGGCTGTCTTTATACTAACAATAAAACAAATAGAGCAATGACATACATACTTAAAAACAATATAAAACTCTGAATAGCTTCTTTAAAGGCAATTGGCTGTGGAATTCTTTCCGTATATCTCATCACACCTTGATAATGCACATAGCCAACGGCTAAAGTAACAATCGTCCACCAAGGGAATATACCGGTAATAATATAAGTCAACCACACAATCCATGGTAAGAAGCTAAGCAACTGATACAAGCGAATCGCGTTCGGTCTACCAATATAGTAAACTAACGTCCGTCGTTCGTTTTGAATATCTGTATCCAAATCTCGGGTGTTATTGGCAAGCATAATATTCGCTATTAAAAGTATTTGTGGCAAGCTGAACCAAAATATCTTAAGAATATCAAACCAACCGATATTCAATACTAAATTAGTCCAAGTCCATTCACTTGAAAGCAGTACTTCATAGCGGGTCATGAATACCGCCAGAAAAGTGATACCGAATCCCATCGTTAAACTTGAGAAAATCTCCCCGTATGGTGTACGTGAAATTGGTAACGGTCCAAATGTGTAAATTATTCCAATAAAATATAACAAAGCTCCGATCAATAAGAGCATTGGATCTGTTAACCAAACGAGATATAAACTAAGTATCAGCGAAATAGCTAAAAGGATAAATACAATGATGACCATTGTCCGGTAATTTAATTTGTATTTACCAATCACATTCTGCTCTTCCTTATAGTTATTATCTAAGGCTTTGTGATAATCCAATGTATTATTAATCGCTGTTACCGTCATATCAAAACAAGTCGCAGCTAGGAAAAATATAACTGAATTCAACCAATTAAATTCTTTGAAATAGTAACCTGTCCATAAAAAACCAACCATCATTGGAAAAAAACTTGCTATTTTTGTTCGAATTTCGACAAATTCTAAAAACATTTTTAAATTTATTTTATTCATCAGCGATGTAATACTCCTCATTCGTTAAATTAAAACTATCTTGAATACCAGCAGAAAGATGTACGCCACCTTCCTTATCGACATAAGCCACTTCAAACCCATCTTTTGAATTTATAAACTCGATACCTTCTTCAATCTCCATTAAGAATAAGGCTGTCGAATAAGAGTCACCATCAAAAGAGGTTGGTGCAAAGACAGTTACACCTGAAATCTCATTATCTAAAGGATAGCCTGTTCTAGGATCCATAATGTGATGGTATTTTGTGCCGTCCACTTCTAAATATCTTTCGTAGATACCACTTGTAACAATGGCTGCATTTATGACACGTTGAGTCCCAACTATTTCACCACGCACTTCATCAGGGTCTTGAACCCCAACATTCCAACCATCTTCATTGGATGGTGATGTCCCCATAACAACGACATTCCCTCCAAGGTTAATGATGGCTGTTGTAATATTGTTTTCCTCAAAGATCTCAACAATGCCACTACCAATATATCCCTTAGAAATACCACCTAACTCCAGTGACATGCCTTCTTCTTCAAGCATGACCGTCATATTCTCTTCATCAATGCTAATCTTTTCATAATCGATTAGATTAACTGCTTCAGTTATTTCAGAATCTTCTGGAACACGCGCATCATCACTTCCGATTTGCCATAAATCTGTGAGAACTCCAATTGAGATATCAAAGAGCCCATCACTCTCTTGGGCAATTTGAATTGAACGTTTAATGATTTCCATTGTTTCAGGTTGTACTTCAACCGGCTCAATCCCAGCATTCTCATTGATTCTATATACGTCAGATCCTTCAACGTTTGTGGAAAGGAGTGTTTCCATCTCCGCCATATAATCAATCGCTTCTTGCATCACATCTTCGACGCCTTCATGATAGACTTGCATTTGAACAACCGTATGTAACATCGTCTCCGTTATGGTTGTAGGTTCTTTAACAATCGGGAGCCCATTTTCATTTACTTCTGTCGTAGTTGTCGGACTTGCCCCTGATATAACCACTTCTGGCTCATCATCACTTGCACAACCAAATAAGATGATTGCTGTAACAAATAAGGCCACTTTTTTCATTGCATTTTTCATTAAATATGCTCCTAGCTATTCTAATTCGTAATACTTATTATACTATTCTTATAGCTTCTATAAAAGTGAAAAAGTGAGCTAATTGTATAAATTAGCTCACTTATGACATATTTTCTATTTAATTATTTTGGCTTATTCTTCAGATGATTCTTCTTCAGATGATTCTTCTTCAGTTGATTCTTCAGACTCTACTTGAGATGATTCTTCCGAAGTTTCTTCTGATGTTGACTCTTCGCTTGATTCTTCAGATGACTCTTCAGATTCTTCACTAGACTCTTCAGATTCTTCACTAGACTCTTCTGCATCAGCTGTTAAACTTGCTAATTTAGCATCATTTGTAGCTTGAGTTGCTAAAGCGATGAATGTTGTAGAAAGTTCTTCTTGACCTTCTACCGGCTCAACACCTTCAACATTTCCAGCTTCTACTAAAGCAGCTGCTAATTCATCAGCAACGTCTTGATCTTCAGCTTCAAATATTGCGTCAGTAATTTCGCCACCCTCAACAGTAATTGTTAAGTCTTCAGCTGTATATTCACCGTCTGCTAATTCTAGTTCATCAACATTAACTTCTTCAGTGTTGCCTTGTGCAGCTAACTCTAATAATACTTCCGAAGTGAATTGGAATGAAGTTGATGTTGAAGTTGCACCTGAAACAACATCTACGTCTGCTGATTGTGATTCAACTAATGCATCATTTAATTCTTGAGTTGCATCTGCCGATGATACTCCAGCTACTTCTTCCATTTGAGTATTGTACTCTTCATCTTCTGATTTTAAGTCTCCGTCTTCATTTTCGTAATCAAAGTTTGAATCAGTAATTTCTCCATCTGCAACAGTGATCGTATGAGTTACAGCCCAACCACGTTCGTCTGGGTTACCTACAACTGAGTATTCACCGTCTGTTAATGCACCAGCTTCTGCTGATTCGTCAGTTCCTACTACTGCAGCATCGTCAGCTGATTCTTCTGAATCTGCTGATGATTCTTCGTCAGTTGACCCTTCCGATTCTTCTGATGATTCTTCTTCAGTTGACTCTTCTGATTCTTCTGATGTTTCTTCTTCAGTTGACTCTTCCGATTCTTCTGATGTTTCTTCTTCAGTTGACTCTTCCGATTCTTCTGATGTTTCTTCTTCAGTTGACTCT
>NZ_JBGQQX010000012.1:28991-42791 GCF_045528525.1 Ruoffia sp. FAM 26255
ACTCTTCCGATTCTTCTGATGTTTCTTCTTCAGTTGACTCTTCTGATTCTTCTGATGTTTCTTCTTCAGTTGACTCTTCCGATTCTTCTGATGTTTCTTCTTCAGTTGACTCTTCCGATTCTTCTGACTCTTCAGTTGTTTCTTCCGATTCTTCTGACTCTTCAGTTGTTTCTTCCGATTCTACTTCTTCTTCTTCGACAACAGTTGATACTTCAGATTCTACGCTTTCTGTTGCTTCTTCTTCAGCGCCACAGGCAGCTAATATAAACATTGATCCTAATAATAGAGTACCCTTTAATAAATTCTTTTTCATTAATGTCATCTCCTTTTTTTGGTAAGTGTTTACCTTCGTGATACAAAGGCAAAATTACTTAAATTTAGTTTATAATAGAATCATTTATTTGTCTAGTAATGACTCTGGTGTTAGTACTGTCGATTAGATATTAGTATGATTATTTTCTTGATTTGTGCTTTATACTCAGAATCACTTATTTTATCTAGATAAAATAAGGCTTTTTCAATATATCGTTCAATGAGTACTTCGGTGTCGTGATAAGCGCCGGTTTCTTTCATCATTAATGACAACTTATCTAATGATGCTTCGTCCCACTCAACCGTTTCATTAACATAACGTCTTACCGAGTCACTCTTCTCCATTGCAAGTAGTAATGGTGCCGTGTAATTTCCATTTGGAACATCTTGCATACTTGGTTTTCCGGAAGTGCCTGCCGGGACTAAAAAATCAATTAAATCATCTTGTAATTGAAAAGCAATACCTAAATAGGTTCCAAGTAATCTTACATTTTGTGCTTTTCGGATGTCATTATTTGCTAGATAGTAGCCACCTGAAGCTGACAGTCCGAATAACATGGCTGTCTTTCCTCTTATTTGACGAATATAATCAATCATTGTCATCTCTTTATTAAAGGTATTAGCTAGTTGACGCAATTCACCACTCATAATATTTTCTAAAATCCACTTATTGCGGTTTTGGAACTGAACTTCATCAATTAAATCAGATACTAAACGGCCACTGTAGCTAAAGAGATAATCACCTGCATAAACCGCGATTTTATTACTTTGTGCTATGTGCATCGCTTCAATACCACGTCTTAAATCGGCGCTATCAATCACATCATCATGAATCAACGTTGCTAAATGCAGTAACTCAATCGCTGCCGCATATGTAATTATTTTTTTGTTCATACTGCCGTTTTCCATATAGAAAAACATCAAAGATAAACCTGCACGTAGATATTTACCTGGCGCATCAATGTATTCTTGTATCTTAGCTTCTATTTCGGGTATGCGAATAGAAATACCTTTACGCATGGTTTGTTTAGTTTCTTTTAAGGCTTTTTCTATCTCAGGATACTCACGCCAAATCTCATGTATCAATGTTTTTTTCTCCCATCTATAAACATTATAAAAATATAAAAAACCAGGATTTAACGAAGATAGGTCTACTTTCTATCCGTTAAAATCCTAGCTTTCGATTTAAAATAATCTATTCTTTTATCCTATATTATCTGTGTAGATATGCTTAGGTTTCCCCCATATCCAACCATCGAATAGTTTACCTAACCATGGCATTACATAGTAGTCTAATCCAAATGCTCGACCTGCCCCCATCATTAAAGCAATTGCAGCTGGGATGAACCACATGTTAACCCATACAAACATTCCTGATAAGCAGAACATTGCTACTAAGACAACAGTTAAACCACTTACTAGGAATGTGAATAATCCAGCAATTAAAGCTAAACCAATTCCTAATTCTACTAATGACATCATTTTTTGCATGAATAATGCAACATCTTGATTTGGCATCATGAATTCCATAATTGATGCGAACCAACCTGGCATTTCATCAAAGACTAACATTGGCTCTTCACCGTAAACATAGTTTAAACTAAAGATTTGTTCTGCCACTTCAACAACTTCTTCTGTTTCAGTTGCTGACGCTGCACTTGTTACTTCTTCTTGTAACCAAGGGAACGGGAAGACAACTTCATCTTCAAACCAAGATTGACCACCAAACATACCAAATGTTTTCTTCAACCCTTCAACTAACCACATAGCTCCATAGAAGAGACGTAATGGCACTGACCATAAAATATTACCATGAGCAGATAAGTGACCACGGAAAATATTACGTTTGTGTTTGATTGTAAAGAATTCGTGACGAACATACAACCATGCATAGTAGAAACTTCCAATACTTAAGAAGTAAATCACGTTAGCTGCATGTTTAATGAACATGGCGATAAAGCCTTGAACACTGTATTTATCATAGAGATAAGCTACACCATAAGTTGATCCAATAGATACCATGTTACCATCATATTTACCTTCGAATTCTTCTTTTTCAGTACCACTAATTTCTGAAATGATTGATGTTGCTGCAACATCACCTGTTAACTCTGCCGCTTGAACGATTTGAGGTGTAGGCATGTTGTTGTTTGTTGGATCTTCATAATAAACTAAATCTCCAGCTACGAATACATTGTCGTATCCTTTTGCTTGCATGTATTGGTCTGCTACTAAACGACCAGCACGTGCTTGTTCAACACCCCATTCACTAGCATCAGTATTCGCTTTAATACCTGCAGTCCAAATTGAAGTATATGTAGCAATTTTCTTACCTGAAGCAAGTTCAATATGATCTTCCGCGATTTTAGCAATTCCATCACCTAAAGTAATATCAATGCCTTTTTTACGCATATATTTCATAGCGCGCTCTTGTTCTTTTTCTGTAACAGTATTTAAAATCTTTGGAGCAGCTTCTACTAAATGGAATGAGATTTCATCTGGATTTAATTTGTGTTCTTCAGCTAAGATTGGTAACCATTCAACTAATTCACCAATCATCTCAACACCAGTAAAACCTCCACCACATACTAAGAATGATAGCAATGCACGACGTTTAACTGGGTCGTGTTCACGCGCAGCTTTATAAACCATATCAATAATATGTTCACGAACGCGTTCTGCATCTTCCATTGACCATAATGTGAATCCATTCTCTTTCACTCCGTCGATACCAAAATCATTTGGCTCAGCACCAACAGCTAATACTAAATAATCAAATTTATAATTGCTTTGTTCTCCAATAACAACATTGTTATCGTGATCAATTTCAGATACATTATCTGTTACTAATTTTACGTTGTTCAAACGATGGAAAATACGACGTAAATCATATTTAATTGCATCTGGTTCTAAACGTCCACCCGCAATTTCATGTAATTCAGTCATATATGTTAAATATGAATGACGGTCAACTAATGTAATATTGACAGTTTTGTCTTTTTTATATTTCTTACCTAATTTTCTTGCCGCTGCAACACCGGCAAAGCCAGCACCTACAATTACTATTTCTTTTGCCAATTATATTCACTTCCTATCAAATAATTTCGTTCATAGTATACCGCTAGTATTACGTTTTTACAATGTGTTTTTTACTTTAATATTTTTTTCACAAGTAATTTCGTTGTTTATCCCATAGGAACAAAACTACTAGCTCGCCATTTCACATATTATTTTTTTTATTGTATTTATAATATCAAGTGATCGATGCTATCTAAATACGAATTTTATACTAATTCAATGATTAAAAATGGTGTTTATTTTTTCACAAACACTTTTTTTGAATCACATGAATCTCGGCTTGTAGCTGAATTCACATATACAAACAATAAAATGCCGCTGTACATCAATGAGTGATATACAGTGGCGTTTGTAAGTGATTATTTATTATTTTTAACTGATTTTGGTAATATTAGTGTGGCTTCAGGATAAGTAAAACGGGAATCTTTGCGATATAGACCTCTGAAATTTTCAACGATTGCTTTTTGTGCGACATCTTTACCTTGAGTGATTCTTGAAATTATTGTTTGTGTCATTTCATAGCCTCCTGATTATGTATGTTCTTTTACCTTATCTAATTTAACATACTCATCAAATGACTTTCTTTAAAGTTCCCTAAGAAATCGCTAGTCTTTTCATGAGTTTATCTTTAACTAAATGTGAAGTTCTCACGAATAATAAGTAATTGCTCATTCATTCTCAAAAAAAGACAACCGATTTAATAATCAGCTGTCTATTATATGTTATAAATTATTCTGCAGACTCTTCAGTAGTCTCTTCAGTCGTTTCTTCTGCTGATTCTTCTGTTGTTTCCTCAGCTGTTTCTTCTGAAGTTTCTTCCGTAGATTCTTCAGTTGTCTCCTCAGTTGATTCTTCTTCTGTTGCTGCTTCATTGTTTGCATTTGCAAGATCAATTAAGTCTTGAACAGCGTTTTGTAAGTCTTCGTCATGAATTTCATATCCAGTATCTTGGAGTAATTGACCTATCACTCCATAAGCGAATTGGCTATCAGCAAAGCGTGAAGTAACGTATTGTTCTTCAACATCTTCACGAACATCTTCTAATGGTTGTTTTTCACCATTATTGATTGTGCGAATAACGTGGAAACCGTATTGTGATTCTACAGGCGTTTCTGTCATTTTACCGTTCTCTGAGTTTATTACTGCTTCTTCAAATTCTGGAACCATTTGTCCGGCCGGGAATGGTTGTAATAATCCACCGTTTTGTGCAGTTGAATCTAATGACACTTCTTGTGCTACTGCATCAAATTCTTCGCCATTATTAATGCGTTCAATCACATCTAAGGCTTCTTCTTCTGTTTCAACTAAGATATGTTGAGCTTCCATTAAAGGTGAATATTCATTTTCATAGTAGTTTGTAATAGCTTCATCTGACATGTCTATTTGGCTTTCTACAACTTCTTGGAACATATTTCTTACAAAGATTTGGTAAGTATATGTTTCGATATCACTTAAGCCTTGGTATGCTAATAATTGTTGGAAAACTTCTTCCCCACCCGCTTCGTCGATCTGAGCTTGGACTTCTTCTTCCGCTGCAGTTCTTAGTGCTTCAGCATCCGATACATTTTGTTCTAAGACAGTTTCTAGAATGATTGTTCTCAATGTTGTATCACCAGCGATAGCTTTCATTGATTCATATAATTCCTCTTTAGTAATATCCTCGCCACCTACAGTTGCAATGACCTCACCTGCTGATTCTTCTTGTGCCATTACTGAGGCAATACTACCTAGTCCTGAAAGTAATAATGTTGATGTTAAAGCAACTAATGATACTTTTTTTAGCGTTTTTTTCATAAAGTTTTTGGCTCCTAACTATTTTTAAATATGTTACAAATATATCATACTTTATCTATTTGAACTCCATGTTAATATATTAATCTAGGAAAATTCAAACAAATTGATTTAAGTTCATTTAAATTAATTAATTATTAAGATTAATTTCTTCTACTTGTTCTTCAATATCTTCGTTTAAATCCTCGATATGACGTTGAATCCGATTAATTCTTGGCGTGGTTTCTTCTTCGAAATGTTGTAACGATGTTTGAATACCATCTGTCGCAGTTTTAACACTATCCATGCCTTCTTGAGTTAATTTCTGCACTGACATTCTTAAATTGTCTACTTTATAACGAACATCATTCACATCATCCGTTGTCGTATCAATAAAGTGCTTCAAATCTTCACGCGTTTCTTTACCGCTCTTGGGCGCATTCATTAACCCTGCTAGTCCTCCAAAGAAAGCTCCCCAAAATAATCCTGATTTAAATCCAACCATATAAATACACCTCTTTAATTTTCTTTGATTTGTGACGCAATTAATGCTGCTCTTTCATTGAACTCTTCTTGTGTATAGCTGTCTTGATTATTACTAAACTCGATAGCGAATTTATCATCTTCAGTGTAACGTGGTAATAGGTGCCAATGAGTATGGAAAACGGATTGATATGCTAACTCACCATTATTATTTACGATATTCATTCCTTTAACATCAGGAAATGCTTCTTTTATTGCATTTGCAATTTTAGGTAAGCGTTTCGCGACTGCTACCGCAACGTCTTCATCATATTCAAAGATGTTCTCAACGTGTTTTTTTGGTACTACTAAAGTATGCCCTGGAGTTACTTGCGACATATCTAAGAATGCAAATACTTCATTGTCTTCATATACCTTCGCTGAAGGTATATCACCATCTATAATCTTACAGAAAATACAATCTTTCATCTTTATCTTCCTCTCATGTAATTCTTATCTTGTTTATCATACTAGATTTTATCGGAATTACAAAAAAATAACTAGGTAATTGGAGATCAATTTCACAAATAATTCATAAAACCGAATATAATTAGTAAATTCTTCAATCTTTATTCCCCGAAATCTTTACACACATATAGTTTTGATGTGCTATACTTTTATTACACAAGAAGTAAATGGAAAGTAGGTGGCAATTTTGCGCGTCAGTTTTAATTTGAATATGCGTAAGTTTATAACTTTTGTTCTATCAATCATGTTTTTAAGCATTAGTAATGGACAGGTTATTCAAGCCCAAGAAAATAATATAAATGATTCCCAACAAGATGAATTGCCTGACTCTTCTGAGGATCAAGAAATAAATGACAATGTAGATGATGAAAGTATGAGCCAACAGATAAGCATTTCTTTTGAGGAATTTGTTCCTTATGCAAATTTTATAAATTATCAATATCAAGGTGATCAAGTTTACTTTGATGCCCAAGATATTATTATGGAATATTCGCCTGATAGTAACGGAATTTTTCAAGTGACGTCATTTTCTGGCCAAGAAGCTATCGCTTATGTGTATCAAATCCGTGATACAGGCTTTTATGAACTCGCTTCTTTCAATGATTATTATGTTGTAGACGATTTACGTTACTCACCAGAAGCAAGTGATAATGATGAATCGCTCATTTTACCGAGTGATTTAACTATTGGATCAAGCTTTTCAAGTGGATACAACAAAGAAAAAAGACGCAAGGTATCCGAATTAATAAGTTCATATGATGTAGGTGGCCAAACCTTTAATGATGTTCTTCGTATTGAAGAACAGGCGCAAGAAGATAGTGGTTCTGTTACTTATAATTACTACTTTGCCCCAACTGTCGGTATTATTGTAATTGAACGAACTGCTTCAGATGGTACAACGCAACGTGTCTTACAATTAATTTCTGCACAAGGTTCAAGTCAATAAGCAAAATACCTTCTAACGATGAGTACTTTTTCAAGTAGCTTCGTTAGAAGGTATTTTTTATTTATGATTTGATAACCAATTTTTTTGGTCTGTATTTGCGACGTGTTCTTTATGATACATCTGAAGAACTGAGATACGCTCGAGTAAAAAATTCCCAAGGAAGCCGACAACAAAGCCAGCTAAAATCCCAGAAATTGATAAAACCGGAAGATAATTCATCACGGAGAACGATCTTGCAAATAAGGCTGCTACACTTAGTTGTCCAATGTTGTGCATTACCCCTCCGAGAACAGAAATCCCAATAATACTCACCTTATTAGGTCCTAGTTTTTTCGACCATAACATTGCAAAGTAACTTAACAATCCCCCCGATAAACTATAAAAAAACGTTGACATATTACCACCAATTAAAGCAGTGAGTACAGTTCGAATTAACACGACTTGAATACTTTTTGAAAAAGGCAGTGTGAATATAGCAATCACAGATATTAAATTCGCTAAACCTAATTTAGCTCCAGGAGCAAAGGAAAGAGGTGAAGGGATCGCTCCTTCAAGAATACTTATAACTACTGCCTGTGCAGCTAGCATGGCAATGTACACCATAATTTGATAACGACTTCGTCTCATCTCATTCCTCCATTAAACAACTTATCTATATACTTCCAATTATCTCTCATAACTATTCTCACAGTATACACGTATTTATTTATATTGTTAACCGTTCATGCAAAAATAAAACAAAAGATACTTAACAATTGAATAAAATGAATTGTTAAGTATCTTATTAATTTAAACGCCGCCAGAGGGAATCGAACCCCCATCCTAAGAACCGGAATCTTATGTGATATCCATTACACTATGGCGGCTTAACTTCTCTATTATAGCCATCTTTAGGTTATATTTCAAGATACAAAAAAAGAAGCAGCGCCGTCGCACTACTTCTTTCAAAGATATTCCTTATTAAGACTATAAAGCTTTTATGACGGCATCAGTAAAGCCTATAGTAGTCATCTCTCCACCTAAATCTTTAGTAAAGTTATTTGAATCACTTAAGACGGTGTCTAATGCGTTTCTTAGGCGATTTGACGCATCTTTTTGCTCAATATGATCTAGCATCTGGCAAACCCCCAAGAGTATCGCTGTGGGGTTTGCTAGGCCTTTGCCTGCAATATCAGGGGCTGAACCATGTACTGCTTCAGAAATTGAAATATCTTCGCCAATATTTGCTCCAGGTACTAAGCCTAAACCACCTACTAAACCTGCCATTAAATCAGACAGAATATCACCATAGAGGTTCTCAGTAACTATAACATCAAACTGCTTAGGATTAATGACTAATTGCATCGCCATATTATCGACTAAAATTTCTTTGAATTCTATGGATGGGTACTCTTCAGCTACGCCTCGGGCAACATCTAGGAACAATCCATCTGTCAGCTTCATAATATTTGCTTTTGTCACAACTGTCACACTTTGACGATCATTCGCTTTTGCATATTCAAAGGCTTCGCGTACAATTCGTTCTGATGCGGATCGTGTGATGATCTTAATGCTATGAGCTTCATCATCTGAAATTTGCTTTTCGACACCTGCGTATAAATCCTCTGTGTTCTCTCTAAAGAGAATTAAGTCTAAATCTTTGGTTAAAGATGGGATGGTTCCTAAACTTTTTACAGGACGAATATTCGCGTACAAATCGTATTTCTTACGTAAGGCTACGTTAACACTACGGAAACCTTTTCCGATCGGTGTCATAATGGGTCCTTTTAACACGATCTTATTCTTTTCAATACTTTCATAAACATCATCTGGAATTAATGTACCTTGTTTATTAAAGACAGCTTCACCGCTGCAACAACTTCCCATTCAATTCCAATATCTAGCGCATCTACAATATTCCGTGTACTTTCAGTAATTTCGGGACCAATCCCGTCGCCTGGTATTAATGTAATTTTCACATCAATTGCTCCCTTCATTTTCTAAAATTGATTCTACAAAGATATTGGCATTATCCCTGTAACTGCACCAACTATAACAAAAACAATAAATATTCCTAGTGATACGAGAAGGCCTTTTTTCTGCCAGTCGCCCCACTCCACATTTGTCATACCTAATAATACATAAGCAAAAGGTACTAATGGACTGAATAAGTGGAAAGCTTGTCCCATTAAAGATGCAAAAGTTAACTCTAGGCAGTAAAGCCGTAAGCCGTTCCTGCTTCAGCAAGAATAGGCATCATTCCGTAGTAGAATGCATCATTATGTAAGAAGTATGTACCTGGAGCGGATATAATAGCAACAATGATACCAAAGAAGCCACTTAAGCTTTCTGGAATGATTGAATTCAAACTTGATGCAATCCCATCATCCATTCCAGTTGCTTGTAAAACTCCCATAAATACTCCAGCACCAAATACTGTCATAACAACTTGGTTAGCTTCACTTGCATTATTATCAATACGCTCTTTTTGCAGTGTCAACGACCCGTAGTTTACAAGTAACGCAATAACTGTACCAACCATAAAAATGATTGCTGATGGAATGACATTGGCGATTAATAACCCTATGGCAACAAATACAGTAATCGCATTGATCCAAACATTCTTAGGTCGACGGATATCAAGCGTCTCTTGATCTTCGATAACCATTAATTTCTCAAGTTCATTATTCGATAGATTCACGACACCTAAACGTTTCCGTTCACCGCGACCAATCACATAAGCTACGATAAACATGTGAATAATTCCAGCAATCATCATTGGTGTTAAACCACGCATAACATCTGCTTCACTTACATTCATTACTGCAATCGCACGCGCTGTTGGTCCACCCCATGGTAGCAAATTAATAATTGAATGTGATGTCATTGTTAATACGGCTAAATCTAACCTCTTCATATTTAGACGTTTGTATATTGGCACAAAAGCCGTACATACAATAATCATTGTCGTGGTTCCATCACCGTTTAATGATACTGCGGCAGTCAATGCGACTGTTGCAATCATCACTTTCAGTGGATTTCCTTTTGCAAAACGAATCATAGCGTTTGAAAGCGGGTCGAATAGACCAGCATCAATCATAATTGTGAACATATATATTGCAAAGAATAGCATGATACCTGTCTGCGCTGTACCTAGTAGACCATCCATTGCAGCCTGTCCAATATCAATATTCCATAAGCCAAATAATTGACCCATAATCGCCCATACTATTGGTAGGAAAACTAAGCCAACGAAAGGAGATATCTTTTTCATCATAATTAGAATCATAAAAACAATTATTAATAAATAACCCATTAAAGCAACTATTTATACACCTCATTATTTTATGTTAATTTTAGATGAACAAAAAGTTATTTAATCATCTTTTTTTAAATATTCATTAAGTATATATAACCCAATTAATTTTGATAAGTTAACTTTTGAAATTTAGTCATAAATTTGTGGTTGGTAAGCGTTATTTTCGCCGTTTATATATATCAATATTGTTTTATCGACGTGAATATATTTTTATGTTCATTTATCTCGAATACAAAAAAGCGATTCGTAATAGAACGCTCAAACGTTCTAGTTACAAATCGCTCTCCTTAGACTTAATCTAATAGTGCTTCAAATTCAGCTAATCTTTGTTCAAATACATCTAAAGTTTGTTCGATATAATCACGTTTTGTCATATCTAAACCAGCAGTCTTCATCGTATCGATGGCATACTGACTTTTACCTGATTTCAAGAAACCTAAATAGCTATTTAATGCTTCTTTATCACCATCAGCAATACGATCTGCAAAGGCAGTTGCTGCAGCAAATCCAGTCGCATATTGGAATACGTAGTAATTCATATAGAAGTGAGGGATACGACTCCACTCATTCTTAATTTCAGAATCAGAATTCACAGATGGACCATAATATTTCGCATTTAATTTTTGATAGTTTTCTGACAGAAACTCAGCTGTTAATGGTTGACCGTTACCATCTTGATCGTGGATAAAGTGTTCAAATTCTGCGAATTGAGTTTGACGGAAGACTGTTCCTTTTAATCCATCTAAGAAATGATTTAGAACATAGCGTTGAATATCTTTATCATCATAAGTTCTCAATAAATAATTCGTTAGTAAGTTTTCATTTGTTGTAGATGCGATTTCTGCTAGGAAAATTGAGTAGCTACCGTATTCGTACGGTTGATTCGCATGGGTTAAGTAACTGTGGGCACTGTGTCCTAATTCATGGACGAGTGTATATAATGAATTTAGGCTATCTTGCCAGTTCATTAGAATATATGGTTTGCTGTCATATGTTCCTGATGAATATGCTCCACTACGTTTCCCTTTATTCTCATAAACATCAATCCATTGCTCGTCAAACGCATTGCGAATGATTTCTAAGTATTCTTCACCTAATGGTTGAAGCGCATTTAAAGTAATTTCTTTTGCCTCTTCATAAGTAAAGGCAATTGGAGGTTCACCCAGTAATGGTGTATACATGTCATACATTTCTAAATCATCGATATTTAACAATGATTTACGTAAGTCTACATAACGATGTAATAAGTTTAATCGAGATTCAACAGTTTCTAATAATGTATCGTAGACAGATTCAGGAATATTATTAGTGAATAAAGCTGCTGCTCTCGCTGATTCAAACCCTCTAACTTTAGCATTGTAATTATGTGTCTTAATTTCAGTTGTTAAAGTTTGAGCTAAAGTATTCTCAAATTGTTGATACACAGAGTAGAACCCTTCAAAAGTATCTTTTCTGACGCGTCTATCTGTACTTTCTAATAATTTTCCGTATAGACCATGAGTCAATTGAACGTCATTACCTTCGCTATCTTTCACAGTTGGGAATTGGAAGTCAGCGTTATTTAGGTAGCCGAAGATACGTGTTGCTCCACCAAAAACTTCACTCGCACTGGCTAGTAATAATTCTTGTTCTGGTGGTAAAACGTGTTCGCGATTACGTGCAATATCGTCAATAAACTGATCTAATTCTTTCAGTCTATCATTGTTTGCTGTCATTTCTTCTAGTTTCTCAGCAGGAATAGCAAGTAATTCTGGTCTAAAGAATGACGTCACTTGACTATATTTAGAATATAGTTGCTCGGTTTGAGCATTCATCTTTTGGTATGTCGGATTTGTTTGATCTTGATCATTTTTCAGATGAGCATACACACCTAAGTTAGAAACTTCGCGTCCTAACTCTAATAATGTATCGATAGCTTCACTAAGCACTTCTGGGCTTTCCCCTAATCTGCCTTTGTAAGCTGTAATCTTATCAAGATTATTTTTAGCTTTAGCGTACCCACTTTCAAACTCTTCGTCGGATGCAAATAATGGTGTTAAATTCCATTGATATGTTGCATTCATTTGTTCTCTTGTTTTTACATTTGAATCTGTCATCAATATCCTCCTCATTTAAAATCATATAACTAGTGTATCACATGCACTATTTCTAAACCAATTTGAAGAATCATTATTTTGAAATCCATTCCACATTACTCACTTTTTCTAATATCCCTTTTTGAAACAGTAATATAAGTATTGCAAGACATAAAACTGGATAGATATCACTATAAATGAGCGGTGTTCGAGCTACTTTAATTTCAGAACAAGCTCGAAATTTCTCTATAAAGGCGTCAGTGGTAAATTTATAGTTAAGCTGTCTGATGATTGCCAATGACCAAGAAAAGACAAGCCAACTGGGCGATTGAGTTAATAGCACTTCCCACTGTTCTGTAAAGACCCATTCTGGCATATCAGTTAATACAGTACCTTGTTGATATAATAAGTAAATGGTATTTCTATACGCTTCATTATTCATAATGCCATTTAATTGACGATTATAATTTAAACTCGCTTTAGTTCGCTTTCGCACTGAAATTAACTCGCAATTTTCATCTTGTAAGCTATCTAGTTGATGGAACTCACGAATGGTCATTCTATTTTGTTTCAGTCTATAATTATTTTTCTGATAGATGATTGGTAGATGACGTTGAATAACAATTTCTTTCTTCTTTAAGTTAAGAAATTTCAAGTGAAAGCCCCAGTCATCATTATAATTTAACATTGTCTGCTTCCATCTTTGATTCAAGGCGGTGCTACGCGTTGTGTAATCATCCATCAGCCAGTGCACTTGATTCACTAGCTGTTTATAATTTTGATTTCTTACTATAACATCGGCAGCTGGAATGACGGATCTTTGAAATTCATAAATAACAGATTTGCTACTCTCTCTTTTTACTGTGACATAGACATCTGCAAATTGATTAATTTCTGGAAAATACAATTCAGTTTGAAGAACTAGTTTCTGTATACCTTGCAATTCTTCAATAATTATTTCTTTTCCACGTTTGTGTTCATCTGATTCAAGAGGACTCCTTCGACTCTCTACTAATTGGCACTTTGAATAATGACTAAAAAACCCTTTACCTTTATGACTATCTTTATAAAATACCTTTTGGGCACAAGTCGGGCAATAAAATTCCATTAAATTTGGATACTTAAATTTAACTTCACTAGCATAAATTAATTCGCCTTCTTTTGACATAGCAACTAACATGTAATCAATCCCCCTTATTTATAAATACGCCGATTGTAAAATTAAGCTAGACAACTAAAACAGCCATTTGTGGTACACTCAACTTGTAATTCCGACCAAAGAATACAAAGGAGTGACCACAAATGACCTACACCCATCTTACCACGGATGA
>NZ_JBGQQX010000013.1:0-42674 GCF_045528525.1 Ruoffia sp. FAM 26255
AGTTTTATGCAGTATTCAGGCAAATCCAAAGGATTCGGCAGTACATTTAAAGAACCTGTTTTTTAAAACCTTTTAAATGGCCTAGGGAGAAGTGCGCCCAAAATTCGTGAGATGAGACTAAAAAGTTCTTCTTTAGCTTAGAAAATCGATTAAAATATTTTAATTTCGATAAAGTGATCCAAAATTGAAAAATAACGACTAGAATAACTCAATATTTAAAAGTATGAATTATTCAGGATAGTGGCTATTATTTATGTTAAACCTTTGTTGTCTTCAAAGGCTTTTTAATGTAAACTATATAACGATGTTTAGATGATGACTGAATAGTACTATGGCACTTCAGCAGAATATGCTCCTGTCCTTTGGCCGTAGTTATTACTAGCATAGCAATGCTATGACTATAAAGGAGATTGATAAAAAATGGGAAATAATCATCATGTCGATAGTTACTCTAGTTTTGATACACAAGGTTTAGTTAAGGCTGGCTTAGTGACTGCATTATATGTTGTCATTACCATGTTCGTTGCTCCAGTGGCTTATGGACCCATTCAGTTTAGAATTTCAGAAGGTTTAAACTTTATGGGACTTTATAATAAACGCTACATCGCTTCAATTACTTTGGGGGTATTCATCGTGAATGCCATGCAATCTACGATTGTTGATGTGGTTGTTGGGAGTTTCCATACACTCGTTTCATTAATTTTAGCACGTTACTTAGGTAATTTAGCGGTGAAAGCTTTTGGTAAGAAAGTTAAAGACCCAATGATTATTCGTTACGGCGTGATGACTCTTGTCTTTACATTTACAATGTTCATTATCGCGGCTATGTTAATGTATATGGGCTTTTCGGACTTCTTCTGGGAAACTTATGCCTTCTTAGCTTTATCAGAGTTTATCGTGATGACCATCGGTGGATTAATTATGTATTTTTTAATTGCACCACGCATAGATTTTCATAAATAATTTATAATCAAAAGCTCCCTGTCATTTTAATGTCTTGGGAGCTTATTTTTTATTGCTTAATGAATACTTTTAAAAATGGAATCGCGTCTTTAACATATGTGGCAGGTTCTTCTGCATCGTGGTCATCGAACCATTCTTGTGATAGCGAGAATAATCCTGATGCGAATAAGGTTGCTATTTTGTGAATTTCTTCTTCATCGAGTGATTCAAAGTGTTTCTTCAATTGTTGTGAGTGAATGACTTTAAGTTGATCCACGACTAATTGGTTGATTGTCACTATGTATGAGCGTTGGCATTGTGTGGCCAAGCGCATGTGGAAGGAGCATAACTTTTCAAAAAGAGAGACAATGTAGTCTTCATTTAATTGAACTTCACTATACTCTTCACGATTCAATTTCAGTTGGACATCTTCAAATAAAGCTTTCTCCATTAAGTCATATTTGTCTAAGAAATGATTATAAAAAGTTGCTCGGTTTATTAAAGCTTCTTCAGTAATATCTTTGACTGAAATATTTTCGAAGGGTTTTCTTTCAGATAATTGTATAAATGACTCGATGATGGCTTTGCGTGTTCTAGCGACACGTGGATCTATTTTGATTCCCATATCTATCCCTCACTAACTAGTACTTTATAGTCATTTTATCATAAGTGTGATTAAAACAACACTAGGCGGGTATTATCAAATAATAAAAGACGAGTCCTTGCGGATTCGTCTTTTGTGTTTAATTTAGAATTCTTGATACTCTGCTGGATTTTGATCTTTCTGACGGCCATCTTCATGAGACATAGAATTGATCTTAGCTACTTCACCTTCAGATAAATTGAAATCAAAGATATCAATGTTCTGACGCTGTCTTTGATAATTTCCTGATTTTGGAATGGGTAAAAATCCTCTTTGGATGTGCCAACGTAAGATGACTTGATATGCCGTTTTATTATGTGCTTGAGCGATATCTGTAATTAAATCATTCGACATCATGTCAGCCGCTCTTCCGATTGGGCTCCAAGCTTCTGTAATGATACCTTTAGATGCATCGTACTCACGTTGTGCTTCTTGATTAAAGTTTGGATGAGTTTCAACTTGGTTTACTGCTGGTAAAATACCAGTTTCTTTTTCTAAACGGTCAATGTGCTCTGGTAAGAAGTTTGATGTCCCAATTGAGCGAATAAGGCCAAGTTTTTGTGCGTCAATTAATGCTTGCCAGGCTTCGACATATTTATCTTCTATTGGATTCGGCCAGTGGATTAAGTATAAGTCAATATAGTCTAGGCCAGTTCGAGCAATCGATTCTTGAATCGCAATCATTGCTTTATCATACTCATGGTAACGACCCGGTAATTTAGATGTTAATGTGATTTGATCACGGGACACCCCACTATTGCGAATGGCTTTACCTACGATTCCTTCATTTTCATAATTATACGCAGAGTCAATTAATCGGTAACCAGATTGAATCGCCGTTTCAATTTGACGCACTCCTAATTCGCCTCGTAAACCGTAAGTTCCTAAGCCAACTTTAGGAATCGCAAACCCATCATTTAAAATATAATTTTCCATCAATTACAATCACTCCTTTAACCATAATAGTATCACGAAAGCGCTGCTGTGACTAACTTTATGCGCTACTGGGAAGGGATGGTGTGTTTGCGGGACGTCGCGGGTGAGCACCACACTCTGTATTTTCAATTGCGGGACGTCGCGGGTGAGCACGACACTCCGCATTCGCATTTGCGGGACGTCGTGGGGGAGTACGACACTCCGTATTTTCAATTGCGGGACGTCGTAAGTGAGCACGACACTCCGTATTTTCAATTGCGGGACGTCGTGAGGGAGCACGACACTCCGCATTCGCATTTGCGGTACGTCGCGACACTCCACGACGCCCCGCGACCCATAAATCCCTCATAAAACAAGAAAAAACCCACCGATCTGGTGGGTTTCCTCTTTTATAACTAATCTTCTTGATCGAAATCTTTGATTTTCATCAGACGTGTAATTTCTGCCCGTTCGTTTTCGTCAAGTTTCATTTGAATAGTTTTGATTGTTTCTTCCAAGTCTGGAATTGTTCGTTCGTGTAAGGCATTTACTCGGCGTCGCGTTCTTTCGATTTCATTCGCCAATAATTGACTCGTCTTTTCAAGTTCAGCGAGTTTTAACATTTTAGGTAGAACATCACTGAATTCTTGTAAAGTTTCATCTAAGTCTGCGTTCGAGTTGATGTAACCATAGTTCAGTGACTGATCATCTTGGTCATCTGAACTGAAGTGCATTTTAGGCACCTTTACACTCATCATATTTTCCTTACGAACATCTACCGTTACATCGTATTGAGGGACTAAAGAAATCTGTTCTAAATATTCCTCATGCAGTAAAGCTTTTGCCAAGGAAAAGTTTTGCATTCCTTTTTTCAGGTGGCCCTCAACTTCTTGACGATAGGCATTGTTCTCACGAATTAATTCGATAAAACTACGCATTAACCCGTCTTGTTTGTCTTTTAAGACATCATGCCCGCGTGTTGCTAATGCTAAACGGTCTTTCAGACGAGCAAGTTCCATTCTTGTCGGATTAACGTTTAGTTGTGCCATCGCTTATCACCCTTCCTCAGTCTTTGGTAAGTACTGATCCAAGTGTTCCTCACTAATACGAGTTAATTCTGTACGTGGCAAGATACCTAATAAGTCCCAACCAATTGCTAATGTATCTTCAATTGTTCGGTTTGTGTAGTAACCTTGGTTCACGTAACGTTGTTCAAATTCATCTGCAAACTCTAAGTATTTCAAGTCACTGTCCGTTAAGGCAGAGTCCCCTAATACAGAAGCTAAACTTTTCGCTTCTTTACCTTGAGCATACGCAGAGAAAATTTGGTTCATAGTAGATGCGTGGTCCGCACGTGTCTTACCTTCCCCAATCCCGTTATCTTTCAGACGTGATAATGATGGCAAAACATCTACTGGTGGTTCAATACCTTGGTTATACAACTCACGAGATAATAAAATTTGTCCCTCAGTAATATAACCGGTTAAGTCAGGGATCGGGTGAGTGATATCATCTTCCGGCATGGTAACAATTGGAATTTGAGTCACTGATCCGTTAGAACCTTCGATACGACCTGCACGCTCATAAAGTGTCGCTAAGTTTGTGTATAAGTAACCTGGGTAACCACGACGTCCCGGCACTTCACGTCGTGCTGCTGATACTTCACGTAATGCGTTCGCGTAGTTAGTCATATCTGACATAATTACAAGCACGTGCATGTCTTTTTCAAACGCTAAATATTCAGCGGCTGTCAGAGCCATACGTGGTGTTGCGATACGTTCAATAGCTGGGTCATCCGCTAAGTTGATAAATACAACTGAACGGTCGATCGCACCAGTTTCAGTAAAGTCATTAATGAAGAATTCTGCCTCTTCGAAAGTAACCCCGATAGCTGCGAAAACAACCGCGAACTTCTCATCTGAATTGACTACCGACGCTTGACGTGCAATTTGTGCAGCCAAGTCTTGGTGAGGAAGTCCAGATCCAGAGAAGATTGGTAATTTTTGACCACGAACTAATGTGTTTAAATGGTCAATCGTTGATACTCCTGTTTGAACAAATTCGTTTGGATACAGACGTTTAACCGGGTTAATTGCTTGCCCGTTAATATCTAATGATTTCTCAGGAATTAAATCTGGTCCACCATCAGCAATTCGTCCCATACCGTCAAAACGGCGTCCAATAATATCTTCAGACACATCTAATGTTAATGGGTGTCCTAAGAAACGGATTTTTGTATCCATTTTGTTGATTCCTGCTGAACCTTCGAATAATTGAACGACAGCTTTATCGTCTTTAACTTCTAGTACTTGGCCTCGACGTGTTTCGCCGCTACCTAATTGAACATCTACAAGTTCGTCGAATTTTACTCCTTCAACGTCTTGAACCGTAATTAACGGATCGACTATTTCAGTAATACCTCTATAATCTTTTAACACGTTAGACCTCACCTCCATCTTGCATCACTTGTCTTAACGTATCATCAATCGCTTTACGAATTTCTGCGTAAGGCGCTTCTGTGTTATCTTCGATATATTTCATACGTCCGATACGCTCTCTTAAGTTAACTGTTCCATTTAAGATACTGTTAATTGAAGCTCCAAGCTCTAAAGTCTCGCGACCTTTCTCTTCAAAATAAAGAATTGTTTGTAACATTTGAGCTTGTTTCTCTAAGTCCGTAAATGTATCCACATCATCATAAGCGTTTTGTTGTAAGTAGTCTGTACGAATCATTGCGGCTGTTTGTAATTTCAAGCGGTCTGTATCTGATAAAGATTCAACCCCTACTAAACGAACAATTTCTTCTAATTCAGACTCATCTTGTAGTAAAGCACGCGTATGTTTAACCATTGAATCCCAATCGATTCCTAAACGGTTACCCATAATAATATTCATATCTGAAGAATATAATGAGTATGATGTTAACCAGTTTACTGATGGGAAGTGACGACGGCGAGCAAGCGTTGCATCTAGTCCCCAGAACACTTTCGCTACACGCATTGTGTTTTGTGTTACTGGTTCAGATGTATCTCCTCCGGGAGGTGATACCGCTCCAATCGCTGTGATGTCCCCTGTACGTTCTGGTTTACCTAAAGTTTCTACTTTACCAGCACGCTCGTAGTATTCTGCAAGTCGACTACCTAAGTAAGCTGGGTAACCTTCGTCCCCTGGCATCTCTTCTAAACGACCTGAGATTTCACGTAATGCCTCTGCCCAACGAGAAGTTGAATCCGCCATAACGGCAACAGAGTAACCCATATCACGGAAATATTCTGCGATTGTAATCCCTGTATAGATTGACGCTTCACGAGCCGCAACCGGCATATCTGATGTATTGGCAATTAAGATTGTACGGTCCATAATTGATTTACCAGTATGTGGGTCAACTAGTTCTGGGAATTCGTTAATAACCTCTGTCATCTCGTTTCCACGCTCACCACAACCGATATAAACAACGATGTCCACGTCTGCCCATTTAGCAATCTGATGTTGTACAACAGTCTTCCCTGCACCGAATGGTCCAGGAACGGTTGCTGCTCCACCTTTAACTACTGGAAATAATGTATCAATGACACGTTGTCCAGTAATTAATGGCTCATCAGGTGTACGTTTACGTGCAGTTTTACGTCCTTCACGGATTGGTGAAGATTGAATCATGTTAAATTCTTTCACTTCACCATTTTCTAATTCAACAGTGTATAAAGTATCTTCTACTTTGAATTCACCATCTTGAATTGATTTAATTGTTCCTTTTGTACCTACAGGTACCATAATTTTATGTGAGATAACATCAGTTTCAGGAACTTCACCGATGATATCTCCTGATTCGACCATGTCTCCAACTTCAACATTTTTTGTAAAATTCCAAATTGTTTCACGATCTAAAGCTGGTAAGTGAACTCCACGGTCTAAGAATGAATTATTTGATAATTCTGCTAGTTTTTGTAGTGGTCTTTGAATACCATCAAACATTCCAGCAATTAATCCAGGTCCTAATTCAACTGATAATGGTTTTCCTGTAGGTTTTACAGGCTCTCCAGGACCGACCATTGAAGTCTCTTCATAAACTTGTACGTAAACATTTTCGTTACGAATTTGGATAATTTCACCAACTAAGTTAGCGTCACCAACGTAACAAATGTCACGAATTTTTGCGTTATCTAAGCCCTTTGCGACTACCAAAGGACCAGATACTGATACGATTGTTCCAGAATCCAATAATAATACCTCCTATAGAATATTTTGACCGACGGCTTTTTGCACATTTTCTTGAACGCGCTGTAAACCGATACTTTCAGAATCACAATCACTTGGGATTAGAATGAAGGCCGGCATGAATTCATCATCATATTTTTTAATAATATCTGGTATTTGTTGTGCCAGATTTTCAGTAATAAAAATCACACCGTAATCATCTTTTATGATATCTTTGACAACTTGACGTCCTTGTTTTGCGTCCGTTGTGTAAAATACATTCATTCCTAACATCCCGAAAGCGTAAACTGTATCTTTCTCTCCTACGATAGCGATTTTATACTGCATAATCTAATCTCATCCTATCTCTAACAATATCTGATTCAATGTTATTAATTTTACCTGTTAAAACCAATCGGATATTCTTCACTTCAATCTCTTTCGCACTAATGAACGCTAAGACAGGTAACGGACCAAAAACAAGGAATCTTGCTTGTTGTAAATACGTTTCCGTTGCATTATCTATTGCTTGTTCAAAGCGTCTTAAGGAGAATTTTCCTTGATCATCCATTGCTTCAGCTACAATATCACGGTAATCAGGTGAGTCTGAAAAGACACGAATCGCATTCTCCATCCCGCCTTCAGCCACTTCAACAAAGTAATCTGTTGAAATCGCTCCTTCGTTAGTGATTGTTGCTTGTAAGTGTGTTCGACCACGATCATTGGCCATCGCTCTAAAGAATATCGACATATTTGTATTATCAATTAACTTTTCAATATAACGTGTTACGTCATGATCGGCAATCTCTTCCGATAATCGCTTCAAATGATGGACGTAAGCACGGTCTACGAAAATATCAATATCATTCAACCGAGGTGTCTCCGCAAATTCAATTCTTAGATTGTTGATGTTTTGCATATACCATTTTGGTAAAACATCCGATTGTCCTTGAGAAACCGCACGGCGAAATTCATAAATGGGATATAGCCCGATATCAATTAATGTTTGGTCAAAGTCTTTACCCGTAAGTTCTTCTTTGAATAACACTTTGATATTGTGATAAGCATAGCTTAAAGTCATTAATTCTGAAAGTACGGGACTTGGCGATTGATCCATAATCCATTGGTAAGTTTCTTTCAACTCATCCATTAACATATCGTCATACTCTCTCGTTTGAATCGCTTCTTCCATACCATCACGGTAACCGGTGTCGGCTAATACTCGAACAGCATCCTCATAGGTTTTGGCTGATAACATTCGGTCATAGTCACTTTGCTTTAGGAGATTAGTCTCTTGTACGCGAACCGTTGTATTCAACGGTCCATATGAACTATCTTGCATGTAATCCACCTCCTATGATTTTTTGAAAATTTTATCAACGATAAGTGTTTGTAAAGAACTCGCCTTCTCTTCCACTAAGTTATCGAATAAATAATTGTATTCTATACTTCCTTGGCGTAGGACAAAGCCTGCTTTGTCAGCGACTGTCTCATTAGAAACTGTCGCATTCACTTGAAGCGAGTTATTTAATAAGTCACGTGTTTTTTCACCTAAAACAATTTCGTATTGTTCAGGATTTGAATAGTCATTTAGAACACTTTTGATGAATTTTGTTGTTGTTTCAGCATCAAGTTGTTCAAATGAGTGCTTCACTTGAGCAATATAATCGCTTATAATTGCTTGCTTTGTCTCTAATATTTGGTCCCGTTTCTTTAAACTTTCACTGTTAAGCGAAATGTCTAATTGATGTTTGCTCTCTTGTTCAAGATTAAATTTACGTTTAACAAATGTTTGTTTTAGATTTTCTTTTTTAGTTTCCGTTTCGGCCGCTTGCTCTTGTTCGTAAGCGTGGACCGCTTGGTCAACCTTGGCTTGTTCTCGTTCGATAACACTCTTGGTTAATCCATTAATGTCAGCCATCTACTCACTCCTCTCTTGTCTACTTGTAAAAGCAGTAATTAAACTAATAAGAACATAAGTAGAGAAATTACGAATCCTAGAATAGCGTATGTCTCAACCATCGCTGAGAATACAATCCCTTGTGTAGAGTTTTCTGGTCTTTGTGCAATGATTTGCATACCTGCAACTGAAACGCGCCCTTGTGCTGGTCCTGAAGTCAGACCTGTGATTGCTACTGGTAAAGCACACATAACATAGTGCCATCCTGTTGAAGTATCCATTCCAGCATCTAATTGTAATAACATTAATAAACCAATTACGAATCCGTATAAACCTTGTGTCGCTGGTAATAGTTGTAAAACTAATGCTTGTCCAAATAATTCAGGTTTTTCTTTAACTAAAGCTGCAGCAGACTCCCCTGCGATACCTACACCACGTGCTGATCCAATCCCTCCAAAGACTGTCGCAATTGCTGCTCCTAATCCTCCAAATACTAGACCAATGTTTTCTCCGAATAATGTTTGTAGAAATTCCATTTTATTAATTCCTCCTATTTATTGTTATAATTTTTTTGAATCCAAACTTCTTTTTCAAGTGGGCTTAAAGGCTTGAATGCTTTTCCACCTGTTTCATAAAACTTACCAAAGAACTCAACGAATTGCAGACGCATTGAATGCACGTAAGCTCCTAAATAAGTAATGAAGATATTTAGGGCATGTAATGCCAAGAATAATAATATTCCGACTGTGAAACGTACAAACGGCGGTAACAGTCCTACGATAAGATTAAATGCCATACCTATATTCGCTCCCGCAACGGCTAAGGCTGTTAAACGTGTATAACTGACGATATCACCAATCATCCCCGCTAAATCAATTAAACCAAAAGCCCCTTGTCCGAGACCAATCAGTGGGTTTTTCGCTACAATCATATTGACAACAATCATTCCAATCACATTCCCAAGTAATAGTACTAAACCAATAGTATTTAAAAGAGGAATTTCAAGAATGAAGTTGATCGCTAGTATTGCCCCACCAATGAGCATCAAAATTTGTTGTAGTGCATCTAAATAAGAACTACCATAATCTTTTTCTTTCAATGTTAGATAGAACTTTAATGAATAACCCACTAACAAATGAACTAAACCTAACGCAACAGAGAATATCATCACTTCAATAACTTGTGATGATAAATTCATCACACCAAATGGTAGTGAGAATCCAAAGAAACTTCCAAAAAATAAGCCAACTAGAATTGTTCCAACTGACATATAGTTAAATGATTTCAAGGTTTTTCTCATACCTGGGTTTAATTCGAAAAACATAATGGGTATGAATGTTGCGATAAACAGTAATAATCCGTACCCTACATCTGCACTCATTAATCCAAAGAATAACACTTGAGAAAATGAGAAAAACGGTGTTGGGTCGATTGAGTTATACTTCGGTGTTCCATATTGAAGAGTTAAAGTTTCAAAGGGTGTACTAAACGCACTATTCTTCAACTTCACTGGAACTTCATCTAAGTTATCTTCTTCAGGATCAACATCATATGTAAAGATTGCAAGGTTGTCTTCACCAATTACATGATTAATATTCACGATATTATCTGATACTTCGTCTGCATCCATCCACCCTTTAAGAATAAATAAATGAGAACTATCTAGTAATAATTGACTCGCTTTCTCACGTTCGATTAAGTTCGCATAATATTCTTGAGCTAATTTTAAATTACTCAATAATTGACGATTAGATTTGAAACGCTTCACAAGTTCGGATTGCTCTTCGATCATTCTTTTACGTGTACTTAGTACCTCTTGAAGTTCTTCTTTTGGTAACTTATCGTACTCGTAATCTAATTCAGTGAAATTCGAACGTCTGACGACTTCTTGAACATCCTCTTGATGTTCTTTAGAAAACACAATCGTGTAACCGCTTGTATCTTCAGTGTAGTATACCTCTTGAACCAATACTTCATCAGTAACGTTCATTAAGTTGTCTATGAATTCAGTTGAATCTTCAGTATCAATCGAACCAACAACGACATCAAAATGCTTAAAGTCATCAGACTGCTTAAGTGAGAAGTCTAAGTTAGTCCATTTTCTAAGAAAACGTTCCTTCTCTTCAAGTTCTGTAATCGCTTGCCTTAACTGTTCCAACTCGGAACGTTTTTCGCTAACCAGTCTTAGCAGTGACTCAAGATTCATTGAATTTACTTCTGTTTCAAGTTCTTGCAGCGAGTAAACTTTACGTTTCTCTCGCATTCGTTTGATAAAAGACGGTTGTGATCCGTATTGTTTCAGAAATTCTATTGCGTCTTCAATCTTATTTAGAGTGTAACGATTCAGTTTTGAATCTTCTGAATTCAATGACGCACCGTCAAAGAAGATATCAAGATCTGCTTCCTCCACTTCTTCAAAAGGGACGATTTCAATTCCTTTTAATTCTTGAAGGGATTCGAGTAATAATTCTTTATTCGCTTGCTCCGCGATGATTGTTACCCGCTTCATGACTGAAATTGCCATATTGACTCATAACCTCCTTTATTCCAGCTTGAATGAGTTCTCCTTTATGAGTTTGATAATCATCTTGGGCATGTCGCCGATAATTATCCACTTCATAATTCACTCTTTCACGGACTTCGGCTAATTCTTGATTTCTTTCTTGCTCCAATTCAGAAGCAACGCCATCAAGCGACTGCTCTAATTCTTTGCGATAAGTTTCAATTTTTTCTTTTTCATTTTCACGAATCGCTTCTTTTTTATCCGCTAATTCTACTTTCATAGAATCAATTAAATTTTCAGCTTCTCTTACTTTTCCAATTATATCCTTGCTCAATTTTTACTCACCCCTAACATTTTTAAGTATATCATAAAAAATGTTCACACCCTAGCCCTATGCGGAAAGTTACCCCTTTTTTCTGAAAAAAGTCGCGTTCCTTCCTATTTAAATATTATTTAATTTTACTTGCTAATTTCTGTCCATTATGTGAATTATTCTGACATAGCTCTCTGAATCGACGTCATTTTGTATTTTTTAATTATACTTTTATATTTAACTAAAAATTTAATCGTATATCAGATGAATTTTCATTCATAAAAAAAGAAGCATTCTTACATGCTTCTTCAACTTCATAACTTATCTTGAATATGGAACGTCGGTTCTCATCACTACTTGTTGGCGTTCATTGTGGATTTCTGCACCAAATGGGAAGAGTGCGAGTTTCACTAATTTGAACTGTTGTAAGCCAAATGGAATCCCAATAATGGTCACACATAATATTAAGCCACTAAATAAATGCATAGCTGCGATTTCAATTCCGCCAAAAATAATCCATAAAATATTCATAAGGAAACTTCCCCCACTATTACTGTGGTAAACTTCACGTCCCATGGGCCATGCAGATAGACTCGCAATCTTAAAACATTGAATCCCAACTGGAATTCCAATAATTGTTATACACCAGAGCAAACCAATGAAGCCCCAGGTGATAAAATTAATAAAGCCTCCAAAGATAAACCAAATTAAATTACCTAAAAATTTCATATATAATCAATTCCTTTCAACTTGTACTTCCTTACAATACTAAGTATATACGAAATTCTGCCTTCTGTTATCATCCTTGAGACGTAATTTTGAAAGAATTGTTAAACAATTCCTAAATCTTCTAATGTTGAAAAGAAGTAATATATTTGCTGACGCCAGTCATGCCAATCATGGGCAACATCATGTCCCCAATAGTCAAACCAGCCTGGAATTCCTTTAGCATTGAATACTTCATCTAATTTACGTGTTGCTGTGACGTGCGGTCCTTCCCAATCGCCTTGACCAACTGAGACAATGAATTGATTCTGTCGGTATTGATCTAAGAACCATGGATCAGACATATTCCACAAGAAATCAATCGGAGAATTCTCATAAGTAGCAATATCGCTACCAAATTCGCCGGTAAAGTATCTCGCATCATAAACACCACTTTGTGAGATGGTTAGTCCAATAATATCCGGATGTCTTAAGGCAAACAGCATTGAGTGGAAGCCACCCATACTGCAACCAGTCGCAATCATCTTCCCGTCCCATTGTGATTCATGTCGGACTAAGGGAATGAACTCATGCACTAAATACTTATCATACTGATTATGTGCTTTTGCCTTATCGTGTGCTGATTTACCAGTGTCATTCCAAGATTCTGAATCGATACTGCTCACAGTATAAAGATGAATTTGTCCTGATTCGATGAAACCACTTAAAGTTTCTACCATCTTAAAGTCAGCATACTCATCCTTACTCCCACCACTTGATGGGAATACAATCACTGGCGTACCGCCATGCCCATAACGGTTAAAATACATTTCACGGCCTAAATGCCCACTATAATGACTTCTTGCTTCAAAATGCATTGTTTACGCCTCCTGTCTTTGAGCGATGGTTTTAAGCATTTCATTAATTTTCTTTTCTGATGGCGACTTCATAATAAATCCTATATCTCCCATTGCTTTAGCAAAAACACCTGGAATTTGTACAATGTTTACTAATTCTTTACTGTACTTATCTTTAATTTCTTCATTCGTAAACTTATAATTTAAATGATTTTTTCGTGAGACATAAATCACATGATATGGTCGTGTAATTTCTGCTTCAAATCGATTATCTTTAACAAAATTTGCATATTCTTTAAAAATATCAAAATCATTCGCATAGTTGAACATATCGATTGTAGCGCCTCCGGGTGGTCGGCAGTTCACTTCTAATCCATATAAAGAACCATCTTTTAATCTAAAGAATTCAAAGTGGAAGAAACGCTCTTTTATTTCAAAGGCTTTTACACATTTTTTACCGAATTCAGCAAGATCCGTAGGTATCTCTCGCTTAATATGGTAATACATATCTGTATCTTGGGTAACAATATCTAAGATAGGTTTATCATTGATTAAAGTAGATGAGAAGACGATATTTCCATCCCGGTCTGTTAAACCATCAAAGGTTACAATTTGTCCATCAATGAATTCTTCCATAATGTAAGGCACCTCTGGTTGTTTAACCTTAAAGAATTCATCTAGTTCTTTTTCGTTTTTGACTTTAAACGTATCGTTTGCACCAACACCAGTATCTGGTTTAATAATGACTGGATACTTTAGACTTTTAATTAGTTTTTTCGCATCGGCTTTATCTGATATGACACGGCCTTTAGCTACAGGTATCTTTAGTTCACGAAAGACTTCTTTCATCGTTGATTTATATTTAATCAAGCGAATATTGCGATTATTATAACCGAAGACATTGAAATCTGTCCGCAACTTTGCATCAAGTTCTAACCAGTGCTCGTTATGCGATTCGATGCGGTCAATTTTACCGTATTTAAACGCAAAGTAAGCAACAGCTCTATACATTTGATCATAATCATCCATATTATCGACGCGATAATATTCTGTTAAACTATCTCTCAACGATTGACTCAAATTCTCATAAGGTTCATCTGCAATACCTAAGGTATTAATGCCTTTTACCTTTAAACGAACTGCGAATGTTTCAAAGTTCGATGGAAAATGAGGTGAAATCATGACAAAATTTATTTTCTCGTTCATACCAATGCCTCTTTTCTAAAGTTGATTTCTCATCATTGTTATTGATTTTACTTATAAAAATTATACCATATTAATGAGAATAACTCTAATTCATTTTTAATCTTCTTGCTATATTATTTTACTGGATCGAAAGTATTGACCGTATTAAATTTAGGTGTATACTTTAGATAAATATAATATTTGGGAATGAAGGGCTCCCTTGCCTACGGGCAAAACCGTCTTAAAGACTAATGACTTCTGCATGCTTATTTGAGTGTGTAGAAGTCTTTTTTATATTATTGGAGGGATAAAATGTTAGTAAGTGTAGCGTTGATATTAGTGAGTGGCGTTGTCTTGGAGTATACTTTAAAGAAGCTAAAACTCCCTGCTTTATTAGGTTATTTAATAGCCGGAATATTATTAGGCCCTTTTGGTTTAAATCTTGTTGATTCAGATTTATTACGATTAAGTCCTGACATTCGTCAAGTCGCGTTGATTGTTATCTTAACTCGCGCAGGTTTGTCATTGGATATTAAGCGACTGTTAGAGGTGGGTCGCCCAGCTATCATGATGTGTTTTGTGCCGGCAACCGTTGAGATTATGACTTCGATGATCTTTGGACCTTTGTTTTTTGGCTTTTCTTTAATCCAATCTTTATTGATTGGTGCAATATTAGCAGCGGTCTCTCCAGCGGTAGTCGTCCCACGCATGGTAGATTTAATTCAAACGCATCGGGGTACGAAAAAGCAAGTGCCGCAAATGATATTAGCGGGTGCTTCTTTAGATGATGTCTTTGTTTTAGTTTTATTTTCAGCCTTTTTAACGATTGCTTTAGGAGGTTCTGTCTCAGCTTGGACATTTATGCAAGTGCCTGTTTCAATTATTGCAGGAATTTTTGGCGGGGCAGTCCTAGGTTATTTATTGAATGTCTTATTTGTTTACATTCAATTGAAGCGTGTATTTCAAGTTATGATCCTCTTAGCAAGTGGGATGGTATTGATGCGTTTGGAAACAGTTTTTACAGGTTTATTTTCAGGAATTCTTGCGGTCATCGCAATGAATATTATGATTCGGACTCAATCTGAAAAGTTATCTAATGACTTATCAGGTTCTTTTAACCAAATTTGGTTTGTCGCTGAGATTTTTCTATTCTTTTTAGTCGGTGTGAGTGTCAATCCGGCAAATGCTTTGTCTTATGGATTCTTACCGATACTCTTTATCATTCTTCTCTCTCTGTGTCGCTTATTTATTGGTGTGAGACTTTGTTTGCTTAATACACCTTTTAATAAGAAAGAGAAGAGATTTGTACTCATGAGTTATTTACCTAAAGCAACGGTTCAAGCTGCTATTGGGAGTGTGCCTTTAGCAAACGGAATGGCTGGTGGAGAATTGATGTTAACTCTCGCAGTCTTGTCAATCTTAATTACAGCGCCCATTGGAGCCATCGGGATGGATTATTTCGCACCGAGATTATTGACAAATGACAGTGAATAAACAGTTTCGGTCGTCTGTTTTAGGATAGAGAACATTTTCACAATATATTCCGCGATAATAGGGCTTTATTCTGTTTCAATTTAAATATAAATCTGTTACAATGAAAACAATTACAAGAATCAAAGGTGGTGGATAATTTTTGATTGAACTCGTGAATACAACGAAGCGATTTGAAGGAAAATCTGGCTCGTTTCTCGCAGTAGACAATATAAGTTTAAGCATTAAAGACCAAGAAGTTTTTGGTGTGGTCGGAGAAAGTGGTGCAGGAAAATCAACCCTTGTGCGTTTTATTAATGCTTTAGAACGCCCAGATAGTGGACATGTTTTGGTCGATAATGTTGAGGTGCTGTCTTTAAGTAAAGGAGAACTTCAATATTTCCGTAAAGATATTGGTATGATTTTCCAGCAATTTAATCTATTAAATAATAAGACCGTCGCTGAAAATGTACATTTAGCGCTTGAGATACATCCTTACGATGACCCTTTGTCGGTGGATGAAGTTCTAAGTTTTGTAGGACTCAGTGATAAAAAGGATCACTACCCTAGCCAATTATCGGGTGGTCAAAAACAACGGGTTGGTATCGCGCGTGCTTTAGTGACGCGTCCGAAAATATTATTATGTGATGAGCCAACGTCTGCTTTAGATGCGAAGATGACGGATGAGATTGTGTCGGTATTAAAACGTGCGCACGCTAAATTCAATATGACCATTGTGATTGTGACCCATGAACTTGATGTGATAAAAGCGATGTGTCACCGCACGGCTATCTTAGAGCATGGAAAATTGGTTGATGTGCTAGATATTAAAGAATCTGATTATATACCAGAAGCTAAAAGTTATCACGACCGAGTGTTGGAGGTGCTAACAGATGACTGAGTCGATTCAAATATATTTAGATCGGGTGATTGAGTTCGCACCGAGACTGATTGAGAGTTTGCAAGAATCGGGTATTATGCTGAGCTTGGCATCAGTGGCTGCTATCTTTATTGGTATTCCTTTAGGTACCTTGCTTTATTTAACCGCTCCTGGTAAGCCGAGTGAGAACCTTTGGATTTATCAGATTTGTAATATTTTCGTGAATATTGTTCGTTCGTTTCCGTTCCTACTACTTGTCGTTGCAATGCAACCCGCTATTCGTGCCTTGTATGGCCGAGCAACTGGCGATCCCATCGCAGCGTCCTTTCCAATGATGTTAATTGCAATCGCACTTTATGCTCGCTTTGTGGAGCAGTCGTTATTAGAGATTCCTAAAGGTGTCATCGAAGTGGCTGACGCTATGGGCGCTTCTACGAATCAACTCGTAACCAAATTCTTATTTGTCGAGTCGAGAAGCTCACTCATTATCGGTTTTACGACCGCCTTTGTTAGTTTTATCTCTTACTCAACGATTATGGGTGTTGTAGGAGGAGGTGGAATCGGCGACTTTGCGATCCGATACGGTTATCAGCGTTACGAGACTGATATTATGTATACGGCCATCGTAGTGATTATCATTTTTGTACAAATTATTCAATGGTTAGGTTTAAAATTAGCTAAGAAATTAGATAAACGCTAGAAGGCGTATTAAATTTAAAGGAGAATGTAAATGTTTAAAAAAAGTTTATTAGTTAGCGCGTTAGCATTATTAGTTGGAGGTTTTGCTCCAGCAGCCGAGAATGTGTCAGCTCAAGAAGAGGAAAATGTATTAAAAGTTGCTTCTCACTTACCTCCAATGACTGATGTCGTTGAAATCGCTAGTGAAGTTATTGCAGAACCATATTCAATCGAATTAGTTGAGGTTTCTGACAACATTCAATATAACGAAGCTTTATTAAATGATGAAGTCTACGCAAACTTTGCTCAACACGAGCCATTCGCTGAAATTTTTAACGAAGAGCGCGATGGAGACTTAGTTGCAATCCAACCGGTTTATAATGCAGTGGTTGGTTTCTACTCATCGGTTTACGATTCAATTGACCAAATTGAAGATGGTGCTGAAGTCGCAATTCCTTCAGATATTACAAACGAAGGTCGTGCATTATTAATTTTAGAAGATCATGATTTAATTTCTTTAAATGATGAGGCTGGTTTATTCCCAACTGTTGCTGATATTGAAGAGAACCCTCATAACTTAGAGTTCACTCACATTGACTTATTAAATTTAACAGGTGCTTATGAAGATGGGATTGAATTAGTATTCAACTACCCTACTTACATCGCAAGTATTGATTTAACAACTGATGACGCATTAATCTTAGAAGACGAAGATGATAATACTTATGCAATTCAACTAGTTATTCGTGAAGGAAATCTTGATACTGACGCTACAGAAGCACTTCAAGCCGCTTTTACTTCTCCAAAAGTATTAGAATTCCTAGATGACCTTGCTACTGAAAAACACCTTGCGCCAGCGTTTAGCTTAGATGGTGAAGAAGATGAAGAAGACGCAGATGAGGAAAGTTCTGAGTCAGAAGAAAAGTCTGCTGAATAATTTGATATTTTTTACACAAGCAGTGCTTATTGAAAAATAAGTGCTGTTTTTTTGTGGTGTGGTTGAGTTGGCGTGTCCTTGTGAATTTTTATGGGATGCGTTTTAGTGTTTTGGTGCCTTGAGATTTTCTCAGGGATTCTTTTCGCCCTTTTGGTGCCTTGAGATTTCCTCAGGGATACTTTTCGCCGTTTTAGTGCCTTGAGATTTTCTCAGGGATACTTTTCGCCGTTTTGGTGCCTTGAGATTTTCTCAGGGATACTTTTCGCCGTTTTGGTGCCTTGACATTTTCTCAGGGATGCTTTTCGCCCTTTTGGTGCCTTGAGATTTTCTCAGGGATTCTTTTCGGCCTTTTGGTGCCTTGACATTTTCTCAAGGACATATTTATCCTCGAAAAATTCAAATATAAGTCTCTGGGCTGATAGTTTTATGGTATATTTACTGTAAAATAATTATGATAACATTGAAAGGACTGATCTTATGACAGATTGGTGGAAAGATATTAAGCGTGTCCTCATGGGGCTTGCCGCTATATTAGGTTTACTATTCATCGTATTCGTTATTAATCAATTTATATTACTTTATCAGTTTCTGTCCTTACTTCATCCGATACTTGCTATTATTGTATTGAGTGTCATTGGAATTGGTATTCTATATTACATCTATTCGATTTCAAAACAATTATTGAAAAGTCCGAAAGTATTGGAATTGGAAGATGATGCGACGGAAGAAGAGTATGACGAGTACATTGACAAAACGCTGGATTTATTAAAGAAAAATCCTCGTCTGGTCAATCTTGAAGTCGATGAGGAATTGCCGAAACAAGAGCAAGTGGAGTTGTATTTTAAAGAATTAGACGAATTATCAATGCCTCTTATCAAGCAAAATGCGAACGCGATTTTCCTAAGTACGGCGATTTCACAAAATGGTTCCCTAGACAGCCTTGTTGTTCTATTCTCTTTACTGAGAATGGTTTGGCAAATTGCGCGAATTTATGAAACACGTCCGTCTCTTGCCAGCTTAGCCAAATTATATATGCAAGTGGCGAGTGTTGTATTAATGGCGCGTACTATAGAAGATGCAGATTTAATTGAGTATCAATTAGAACCACTGATTACAACCATCGTTGGTGAAAGTATTGCCTCAGCCATTCCAGGTATGGTGCCCATCGCTAATCTAGTCGTGAGTTCATTAATGGAAGGTGCTGTAAACTCATTCTTGACTATGCGTGTTGGTATTATTACCCAAGATTTCCTCGGACATATTCGCCCTACCGACAAACATAATATTCGTCGCTCTGCTTCATTGCAGTCAATGAAATTTATGGGATCAATTATTAAAGACAATAGTAAAGTGGTCGTTAAGACTGTTGGCAATGCTGTTCGTAAAGCAAGTGTTGGAACAGCTAAACGTTGGTTTAACTTTGGTGAAAGTAAATAGTGTATCAAAATAAAAAGGATTGTTACCAACGCATAGGCAACAATCCTTTTTTAACTAATCTTGTTTCTTTCCATCTTTTGTATAACTAATCACCTTTGCATCACGATTCTCGGCGATTTCTTTGGCGCGCTCTATTGCGTCTGCTCTAATATCAAAAGTATCACTCGCTCTTTCGGCGTCGACTGTCTTCACTTTCCACTGTTCTTCTTCATAAAAAACTTCAACATCATTATCTATTAAGTCAGGATTCGCACTGCTTGTATCGTGTTCATCGTCTTTTTGAGGATTCGCTTCTTTATCAAAGTCGTCGCGTTCGCTTTGGCTTGCATTTTTGTACCAATCTTTTCCTTCATTTATTGCAATCGGGATGGCACGATCATCTTCATAACCACTCTCTTCGAGGGCATTTGCGATGTCTATGATTTTCTTTCGTAATAAGGGTTCAAAGTTTTTCAATGAGTCTGGGTAATCTTGCATATTCCATGGCATTGTCATCACTCCTTCTCTCTAACCTTACTATACTACTTAACAATGGATAATCCTATTAATTGCATTTGGATGTATTTTCAAACTATAATATATTGTAAAGGGGAGATCTAAATGAAAATAGCAATTATTGGTGCAACAGGAAAAGCTGGAACTGAATTATTCAACGAAGCTACAAAGCGTGACCACGAAGTAACTGCCGTAGTTAGAAACGCAGAAAAAGCGGAGGAGCTTTTAGGCTCGGATGCAAATACAATTGTGAAAGATGCTTTTGATCTGACCCATGACGACTTACATGGCTTTGATGTTATTGTAAATGCGTTTGCGACTGCTCCTCAAACTGCTTATTTACACGTTGATTTAGCTACAAAATTAATTCACTTATTCCGTGAAACGACGTCTACACGTCTGTTCTTTATTCTAGGTGCTGGTAGCTTACTTGATGAAAATGATGAGCTGTTTGTCGAAACGATTCGTCAAGATCCTAATTCATCTGCCTTTATTAATGTCCCAGAAGCGCAACTTCAAGAGTTAAACTTCTTACGTGATGTAAACGATGTAAAATGGGTTGGTGTATCTCCAGGGGCTCAACTTATTGAAGGTGAGCAAACAAATTACACGTCAGGAATCGACCATATCTTACAAAATGATAATGGCGAATCAATCACAACTTACAGTACGCTTGCGAAAGCAATTATAGATGAGGTTGAAGCACCTAAGTATCATAAACAACGATTTACAGTTATTAATAAATAAACATAAAATTAACCGCCTTGAGGCTAGACCACAAGGCGGTTTTTAATTTGTGTTATAAAGCTTCTAACTTCTTCATCAGTAACAAACTTCCGAGTAAATTTGACGGAATTCCTTGATCCATCGCAACATTGGATAGAACGACAACACCAACACCTTCCGCTTTATTAAAGCCAATGTAAGAGGTGTAACCACCGGTTCCTCCGTCATGCCAAATAATATCCTCCTCTTGATTGAGCATCCATTGATAAGCAACGGCATCAATTCGAATTCCTAAATCGCCATTGTCACCTGAAGTGGCATTCACTTCACTGAGCGGATCATGAGACGCTTGAATTTCAGCATTCGCTTCTGAAAGTTGCAAGTCCAAGTAACTTAACATGTCCTCGATGTTTGATATTAAAGCCCCTGCCGGGACATATGCTTCCGTGTCTTTTGACCAGCACCAGTTATTTCCTAATGTCGTTTCTTCCTCAAATAAATACGTCTCTTCTAGTCTTAAGTCTTCACTTAGATAATTTTCCAGTAACACAGCATAATTTTCCTCGTAAATACTATCCAAGACCAGTCCTAATACACCGGCATTAAAATTCGAATATTGAAAAGCTTGCTCGCCTACTTTAGTCGGATTTTCAGCAACTTCTTCAAGCATCATCTCGCGGGTCACACCATGATATGGGTTAGCGCCTTGTGTTAAATTATCAATGATGATTTCATTTTCAAAGAAAGTGGGGTATCCGGATGTATGAGTCAGTATTTGTCGGATGGTTGGGTAGTCAGTATCTTCCGGTAGGTTTAAATACTCACTGATTGAGTCGTCGATGTTTAATAAACCCTCTTCAACCGCGCGAGCAACTAAAGTACCGGTAAAAGTTTTAGTGATCGAGCCGACTTCATAAGCATGTATTGGCTTTGACTCATCTATACCCTCTTTTGTAAAAACTTGAAATTCTGATTGCCCCTGATCTATGTAGCCAACCGTAATAACCGCATCGTCACTAGCATTCACGGCTTGTTCAATTAGACTATCGAAGGTCGGTACGTCTTGGGCAAAGCTCGGTACGGTTATAAAAGCTGAAAGCATAATGATCGTAGCCAAGCCCCATTTAATGAACCGACGATGTAATCTCAACATAATAAACTCCTCTAATTAACGTAATTTGATCTGCCCTCTATTATACTGAAACATCTGGACAATATAACCCTTTATGCATAAAAAAAGATTCCCGTACTGTGACGAGAATCTGAGTCATGATATTAATCTAAATAATTAGTTTTCGTTGAATCTAACCAGGCGTAACCTAAGCCCATGATGAGCCCGCCTCCGATATAGTTAGCAACAAATACAAGCAACCAATGCATGATGACATTACCGAAAGTGAAGCTGTCAATGACACCCGGATTTGTGAACATAACTAATGAAAAGCCACCAAAGTTCGCAATCACGTGTTCGAAGCCAAAATAACAAAAGATAAATATAATTGCTACAACAAATAAGATTTTGGCGCTCGTTTCTTTAATTCGGACCGATCCAATAATGGCAATATTCACTAGAATATTTGCGATGATTCCGTCGAAAAACATGGCTCCATATGGTTTGGCTAGCTTTGTTTCAATCGCATTATACATATAATGTGTTGCCTCTAAATTGCTAAATAAAGTGGTGCGACTCAACATAAAAGCAATTGCCATACTCCCCAGTAAATTAAATAACGTACACACTAGCAAAATACCCACTGCAGACCGCGCTGGAATCGCTTTGCGGTATGTGGCATTTGTTAAAAACATCATATTAGATGTGGCTAATTCTCCATTGAGTAAGATAATCGTCACTAAGCCCCATGGGAAAAGAAGCGCATAAATGGCCCGACCAATGACTAGATCAATGCCACTAAAGTGGTTGGCAGCAATAAAGGCCACCGCTGATCCTAAGGTCAAATACATTCCTGCATACATCGCTCTCACAGCATATCTGAGAAATTCTGAGCGGTATAAGCTTTCTTTTTTCTTAGCAACGTCATCGATATAATTATTCATCCTAATCTATCTCCCCCATAAATTTTACACTATTACTATAGCACATTTTTTATGAGATAGAAGCAATTCCATAAAATTTATTTATAAAAATTTCGAAATATTAAAAGCCACCGAGGACTTAATCACAGTTTCATATCCGTGATTCAAGCACCTAAATGACTTTCATAATATATATTAAACAATTTCAGCAACTGATTCTTTAACTTCTAAGTAGCCCATTTCAATGGCTTGTTGACGTAATTCATCTCTAAATTTTGGATGAGCAATATTAATTAATGCTTCTGTACGTTCAAAAACTGTCTTCCCTTTCAATTGTGCTGCTCCATATTCTGTTACGACTGTATCAATATCATTTTTTGTCGTTGATACGGGTGATCCTGCGTGGAGAACTGGCACTATCGTTGAGATTGAATCATTCTTGGCTGTTGAATAAAGGCATATAATTCCTTTACCTGCCTTAGATAAGCGCACCCCTTTTGTAAAGTCAGATTGGCCACCTGTAGAAGAATAATAAGTATCTTGAACACGTTCAGAGTTACATTGTCCTAAGAAATCAACTTGAACTGTTGAATTAATCGCAACGAGATTGTCAATTTCACTAATTGTTGTAAAGCTATTCGTAACGTCACATGGTTGCATGTAAATATCTGGGTTATAGTTCATAAAGTCATATAGACGTTTTGATCCAATCGCAAATGTTGAAACTGTCTTCCCTTTTAACTGTGGTTTGTGTTGGTTACTGATGACGTTATTTTTATATAGGTCGACGGCTTTGTCAGATAACATTTCTGTATGTAAACCTAAGTCTTTTTTCGTCATTAAATATTTCATAACGGCGTTTGGCATTGAACCAAAACCAATTTGTAAGGTTGCTTTATCTGGAACCATGTCGGCAATTATTTCACCGATGGCTAAGTTTTTGTCACTTAATTTTGGTTCAGGCAAGGTTGTTAAGTCACAATTATTTTCAATCAAGGCATCGACATCACTCACGTGAATGTGGTTTGAATCGCCATATGTGTAAGGCATGTTTTCATTTACTTCTAGAATGATTTTCTTCGCGTGTTTTAATAAAGGTCCAACATAAGAAACACTTGTCCCTAATGAGAAGTAACCCTCTTTATCCATCGGTGATACTGTTGCCATAATCACTGGCGCAGAGTCACGTTGTAGTAGTAGTGATGGAATATCTGAGAAGTGATTTGGTAATAAATCTACTCTGTGTGTATTAAAATCTTTACGGTCAGCACCTGATAAGAAGATTGATACTTGTTTCAATTGCTCTTTCGGAAAAGCTAACGTCGGTGTACTTGGTAACATACGGTATAATGTGTTGTTTTCCAGTGTTGTTAATGAGCTTAAAGCTTCATGTAAGGCAGCCGGTTCACCGGGTGTAATTGGGTAAACAAGTGAATCATTGGCTTCGATTAATTTTACTGCTTCAAGAGCTGTCGTTAGCTTCTCGTTTTATAGCGCTGTCATTTTATCAGTCATTTAGTTAAACTCCTTCTCTCAGTATATTATTGTCCTTTAAATTTACTTGAGCGTTTCTCGATGAAGGCAGACATTCCTTCAGTTTGATCTTCTGTGGCAAAGCAGAGACCAAATACGTCTGCTTCTAAAGTCAAAGCGTGATCTAATGGTATTTCTAAGCCTTTATCAATCACAACTTTAGCTTGTTGAACGGCAAAGGGGGCATTTTTTAAGATAGCTTGTGCCAGTGTTTCAGCTTCTGTAAGCAAGGCTTCGGGAGCAACGACTTTATTTACTAAGCCGATTTTTTCTGCTTCGTCTGCTTTAATGTTTTTACCAGTGAAGATTAATTCTTTCGCTTTAGCAACACCGACTAAGCGGCTTAATCTTTGTGTTCCACCAAAACCTGGAATAATTCCTAATGAAACTTCTGGTTGACCAATCTTCATTGTTTCTGAAACGATACGCATATCACAAGCTAAAGCGAGTTCACTCCCGCCACCTAAGGCGAAGCCGTTAACTGCCGCAATCGTTGGTTGCGGTAATTTGCTAAGTTTAGCAAAGACCGCATTCCCTAATTCTGAGAATTCTTTTCCTTCGATTGGATTTTTTTGGCTCATTTCTTTAATGTTAGCCCCTGCAACAAAGGCTTTTTCTCCAGCCCCTGTGACAATCAATACTTGGATAGCTTCATTCGATTCAATTTCAGTTAATGCTGTATTTAATTCTTGCAACACTTCACTGTCCAAGGCGTTTAATGCTTTTGGTTGGTTAATCGTTAAATATCCGATACGGTCTTTTACTTCAATCATTAATTTGTTGTATGAATTCATTTAGACGCTCCTTTTATTTACTATAGTCGTAGAAACCTTTACCTGTTTTACGGCCGAGTAAGCCTGCTTCAACGTGTTTAACTAATAGAGGTGCTGGGCGGTATTTAGAATCTTTAAAGCCTTCATATAACACTTCCATAATTGATAATGTCACATCTAAACCGATTAAATCTGCTAAGGCTAATGGGCCAATCGGGTGATTTGCGCCAGCTTTCATTGCATTATCAATCTCTTGGGCAGTTGAGATACCTTCACTTAATACAAAAATCGCTTCATTGATCATTGGGATTAAGATACGGTTTACGACAAAGCCTGGTGAGTCTTTTACTTCAACAATCGTTTTATTTAAGCTTTCACCTACAGCTTTAATCGCGTCAACTGTATCTGCATCCGTTGTTAGACCGATGTTGATTTCTAATAATTTCATTACGGGTACTGGATTGAAGAAGTGCATTCCCACGACTTTATTCGGGCGTTTTGTCACTGCCGCAATCTCTGTAATTGATAATGATGACGTGTTCGTTGCTAAAATAGTCTCTTCAGGGGCAATGTCATCTAATTGTCTGAAAATATTTAATTTCAATTCACGGTTCTCTGTCGCTGCTTCAACAACTAATTCAACTTCTTTAGCCTGTGCATAATCTGTTGATGGAATAATGTTAGCCATTGTATCATCAAGTTCTGCTTGAGTTAGACGTTCTTTGTCAACTTGGCGTTGTAATTGAGTTTGAATTTTTTCAATACTTTTAGTGACAAATTCTTCTTTAATATCATTTAAAAATACTTTATACCCAGCTTGAGCGAGTACTTGGGCAATTCCGCTTCCCATTTGTCCTGATCCGATGACCATTACTTGTTTAATTTTTTGCATCTTATCATTCTCCTATTTTTCTTTTGATAACCATGGTTGGGCAATTATTTTCTTTTGTGAGTCGGATGAGCCGCCATAAATTCCAGTTATCTTTGCATCCCTAACATAGCGTTCGATGTCGTTATTTCTCATATATCCGTAACCACCAGTGATTTGTATCACGGTATCTGTTGTTTCTATCGCAACGTTTGATGACATTAATTTTGCCATAGCTACTTTGCTTGTATTATTTGCATTTGTTTCAACGACTTGTTTAATAAAGGCTTCTGTCGCTTGGATTAATGTTTCTAATTCTGCTAAACGGAACTGATTCATTTGTAAATCAATCAGTCGTTTACCAAATTGACGTTCATAGCCTGTGAAAAGTAAGCCTTTCTCCATTGATCCTTGGGCAATTCCTAAAGCTTGGGCAGAGACCGTGAGTTTCATCTTATTCATTAGATTCTCGTTTTGCTCATTTCCAGCTAAAATACCACCTAAGACTTGGTCTTTTTCAATGTGAACGTCCGTCAATGTTAGCATTGAAACCGGTAAAGCTTTCATTCCCATCTTCTCTATTGGTTCACTAATTTCAATCCCCGGTGTTTGGGCATTGACGATAAATAAACCATGACAGGTTTCGCCATTTTGTTTCATTGCTTTTGCTGCAATGATCAATGTTGAAGCAACACTTGCATTGGATACATTGGCTTTTACGCCGTTCAATGTCCAGCCACTTTCAGTCTCGATCGCTTCTGTCATCATTAATTCCGGATTACTTCCTTCAATTTCAGAGTATGCATACGCAATTAAATTTTCTCCAGAAAGTGCGGGATTTAAATGCTGCTTTTTCTGAGCTGAAGTACCAAACCGATGAATCGGCCAGACGCCGTAAGTTCCTTGAGTTAATAAAATACTTGCCAGTGCCGGAAATTGTTTAGAGACAATTTGAATTATTTTTATAAAGGTGTAAAAATCTTCTGTTTCCGAATCTTCAGAAAGTAATAGTCGAAAGATGTCACGCTTGAAGAAGTAATCTACATACTCTGTGGGATATTCTTCCGTCGCATCATAATGTTTCGTCACTTGGGTTAACTCATCATTCGTGTATTGGATAATTTCTTCAAATAAAGGATGAACCTCTTTCGACATAATACATTCTCCTTTTTCTATGGGCGTTTAACGATTAAAGCAATCCCTTGTCCACCACCAATACATAACGTAGCTAGACCTGTTTTAGAGTCACGTTTAACCATTTCGTTTAATAACGTTACCGTAATACGGGCACCACTTGCGCCAATTGGGTGTCCTAAAGCGATTGATCCACCATTGACGTTGACGATGTCTGTATCTAATTCTAATTCTTTAATCACACTTAAAGCTTGAGCTGCGAAAGCTTCGTTCGCTTCAATTAATTCAATTTCATCTAAGTTCATGTCTGCTTTAGCTAACACACGACGCGTTGCTGGAATTGGACCTGTCCCCATAATTTTTGGATCTACGCCGCCACTTGCGTAAGCAACGATTGATGCTAAAGGTGTTAAGCCTAATGTTTCTGCTTTTTCTTTTGACATTAAAATAAGAATCGCTGCTCCGTCATTGATTCCAGATGAGTTACCTGCTGTAACAGATCCGTCTTTTGCGAAGGCTGGGCGTAATTTTCCTAATGAATCCATCGTTGAACCAAAGCGTGGGAATTCATCAGTATCAACCATCACTGGGTCACCTTTACGTTGTGGAACGGCAATTGGAACGATTTCTTCTTTGAAACGTCCAGCTTTGATTGCTGCTTCTGCACGATTTTGACTTGATACGGCTAATTCGTCTTCCATTTCACGTGTTAATTCAAATTTTTCTGCCACATTTTCAGCTGTCACACCCATATGGATATCATCAAAAGCGTCAACTAAACCATCTTTTAAGACAGTATCAACGATTTGACCGTCTCCCATATGTTTACCCCAACGTTGGTCGTTTAATACATAAGGGGCTTGACTCATACTTTCAGTTCCACCTGCAATGACGACTTCATTGTCACCTGCTAGAATAGATTGTGCTGCTAAGGCAACAGTTTTAAGTCCAGATCCACACACTTTGTTTACTGTAAAAGCAGGAACTTCTTTTGGAATACCTGATTTAATTGCAATTTGGCGCGCAACATTTTGCCCTAATCCTGCACTAAGTACATTTCCTAAGATCACTTCATTAATCTCGTTCGGATCTAAGTTGATGTCTTTAATACTTTCTTTTACTACTTGAGTTGCTAAATCTACGGCTGAAACATTTTTGAATGCTCCCCCAAAGCTTCCGATTGGCGAACGACGTGCTGATACAATTACTACTTCTGTCAATTTACTTCCTCCATTTTTATATGTGTCTTGGTTACATTTGTTAAGCGTTTACAAATATTATTATACAGCTTGAGTCGGAAAATTTCTAACAATCTAAAATTATCGTCTCTATAAGCTGAACTTATATATCGTTCGGATAGCTGATTGATGAGCTTTTTGGCGGAAAGCGTCACTTTGAGTTTTCAAAGTATCACTATTGGACGAAAACAGTCACTTTGGATTTTCAAAGTGTAGCTTTTTAGTGAAATGTGTAGCTTTTCGCCATTTTTCAATCACAAAAAAATAGCGTCAGCGAGTTCCCCTCACCAACACTATTTTAAATTATATTATTGTTCGTCTAACTTAAACTCATTACGCGACAGGTTGATAGAAGAAGTCGAGCATATTTTCAAGGAGGATTTCTTCGACGTCACTATACGCTTTTTTCTTAGGGCGGCATAATAAGACATTAAATGGTACGAAATCATGGAAATGCTTCACCGCGAATTCATCACTACTCAAGAAGCGATCTACTGGCTTTGGTAGGATGGTTACGATATCATTATTACGAGTCGCTTCGATTAAGTAATCCCAAGAAGCAGACGTAAACATGACATCATTCGGCACACTCGCTTCAGTTAATTTATTTTTAATTAGAAAATGCGTTGTGAAAGTATCATTAAATGTCGCTAAACTATAAGGCTTCAATTGAGACCAGTTCAACAAATCGTCAGAAGCTAATGGATGGTTCGCATCCATGAAGGCTGTCATTTCATCAATGTCAATTACATGTTGCTCGAAACCTTTCAAATCTAAGTTTGTAGGTTCAATTAAAAATGCGTAATCAAGTTCGTTATTAATCAACATATGTCTGAGATCATTACAGCCGCCTTCGGTAACTTCGATGCGAATGTCTGGATGTTCTAGTACAAAGTTTGGCAAATACGTAGATAAGTAAACTCGTAATATTAATGATGGAACGCCGAGACGAATGGTTCCTTTTTGTTTAGAAGCCTCTCGTTTCACCAGCTCTTCCATCTCTATACTTTTTTGCGTGATCTCTTGAGCGTAGCGATAAATCTTCTCGCCACTTTCCGTGAGTCCATCTAAACGGCCATTTTTTCTTTTAAATAATTCGACTTCTTCTTTTTCAAAATTTGTAATGAATTGGCTCAAAGCTGATTGGCTGATGTGAATCTTTTTCGCAGCTAATGATAAATTGCACCCACATTCGACAATATTTATGAAATAATTCATTTGGTTTATATCCATTCTCATAACTTTTCTAACCCCTTTATTTATTGTGCTGTATAGATTACTTCTTTTTTTGTCAATTGTAAACGCTTATTTTTTAATAAGTCATAAGTTCGGCTAATACGATGTTTAATTATTAGTAATTAGTAATTCTCGTAAAATGGTTATATTATAGTCTTGTAAGCGTTTATATACAAATTAATTTAACCAAAAAGGAGCAATTTTTATGACAACAAAAGCAGATATCGTAAAGGAATTATATCCAGAGGATTTATATGGATATGCAGAAAAATTAACTGATGGCGAAATTGAAGTATTGCAAGAAGTTCGTGAAGCTTTAGAAACTCACGTACGTCCTGTCATCGCTGAGTACTGGGAGAATGCCGATTTTCCATTTGAAGCATTTAAAAAAGTCAGTGATGTTGGAATTATGAATAATCCAAAGTTATATGTTGACCGTGAAGGAAAACGTAAACCAAGCGAATTATATACAGCTTTCTTATACTTAGAATTAGCCCGTTTCGATGCATCCATCGCTACTTTCTACACTGTTCACGGTGGATTATGCTACAACACGATTTTAATTGGTGGAGATGACCGTCAAATCGAAGAATTCGCACCAAAATTAGCTTCATTTGAATGGCAAGGATGCTTTGGCTTAACTGAACCAGATCACGGTTCTGATATTGCAGGTGGCTTGGCTACAACGGCTCGTCGTGAGGGAGACAACTGGATTCTTAACGGTGAAAAACGTTGGATTGGTGGCGCAGATACTGCGGATGTTATCCCTATTTTCGCTCGTGACGTTGAAGATAACCGCATCAAATGTTTCATCGTTCGTAAAGGTGCCGAAGGTTATGACGCTAACCCAATTCCACATAAAGGGTCTTTACGCGCTATTCGTAACGCACACATTAAATTAGAAGACGTTGTTGTGCCTGAAGCAGACCGCTTAGCTAACATTAACGGCTTTGGTGATGTTGCGAAAATCTTAGTCTTCACTCGTGCAGATGTGTCTCATATCGCGATGGGTGTGACAGCAGGTGCTTTCATTTCAGCATTAAAATACGTTAAAGAACGCGATCAATTCGGAAGAAAATTAGGTGGCTTCCAATTAGTTCAAGAGAAATTAGCCCGTATGCAAGCAAACGTTGTTGCTAACATTGGCTACTCAGTGCGCTTAGCTGAATTACAAGAAACTGAACGTCCATTAATGTTAAATTCGGCTCTAGCAAAAATGCACAACTCACTGACAATGCGTGAAACTGTTGCAATGGCTCGTGAAGTTTGTGGTGGTAATGGTATTACTCTAGAATCTGAAGTGATGCGTTTCTTCACAGATGCAGAAGCTATCTACACTTACGAAGGAACTCATGAAGTGAATGCTTTAATCGTTGGCCGTGAGCTCACAGGTTTAGGTGCATTTACATAAAATAAAAAATGAGGGTAAATATGAATAATAAAACATTTCCTTTAAAGGATATAAAAGTCGGAGATATCATCGATAATGGCTCTTATCACATTACTAAAGAAGAAATGATAGACTTTGCGCAAAAGTACGATCCACAGTTTTATCATGTGGATGAAGCGCAAGCGAAAGATTATATCTTTGGTGATTTAATTGCTAGTGGCTGGCTCACAGCATCCATCGCAATGGGACTGGCGGTTCGAACGTTTAGTATTGAACATGGTATGATTGGAACAATGGTTAATTTAACTTGGCCTAACCTTACTCGTGCCGGCGATACACTCTATCTTACAACTGAAGTTTTAGGTATTACGCCGTCTAAATCAAAACCAAATCAAGCGATTGTTGAATTAAAATGGCTAGCAAAAAATCAAGATGATGCCCCACTCCTTAAGACTACGTCAAAACTGATGATGTTTTATGAAAACCCCACAAACCATTCGAAAAATTCTTAAGCAAAAAGTCCTAGAAGAGATGATTCTTTTCTAGGACTTTTTCTTTAGTTAATAATTTGGTAGCCGTTTGTATAAAGCATATTTTGTCAGGCCCCGTCTAGGGTAATCTATCATCGAACCTGATAAGGTGTAGCCGAGTTTCTGATAGAAATCTAAGGCTTGGTAACTTAAGGTCGATAAGGATACAGTATGCACCCCGATGGATTCAACGTATTGCTCCATTTCCTTTAATAAGCTCGATCCAATTTGTTGACCTCGATAGGCTTTTTCTACTGCCAATGCATTCACATGCGCTGTCTCAAATTGTTTCGTAAAGGCGATGCCCCCGGCAAAGCCGGATTCATTCACAGCTTCAATCGCATACAGTTTAGATTCTAAATTCTCATGTTCTGGATAATTTTCTAATGTGTGTGCGTCGATCAGGGCATCTATTTTTACAAGAGAATCCTCAGGAATTTGCGCTTGAGTGTATCTCATCGTCATATATTCATTCACGCTCCATTTTAAATGTGTGCTCGTCGTTCAATTATTTGCCATCAGCGTATTTTGTAATGAGTTCAATATAAATATCAATAAAGTTAAAATAAGCTTCCTTACTCACGTATTCATTGAGTTGGTGGGCAGAACTTGTCTTCCCAGGTCCAAAGACAACAAAGTGGAAGTCTTCTCCTTTATCGATAAGTAAATACGATGCGTCTGTCACACCCGTTGTTGGTCCAACAAGTAAGTCTGTACCGAGTGTCTCTTCTCCAATTTCTTTGGCTAATGTCACTAAATGGTTCTTGCCTGTCGTAATAATCGGCGGTAAGTCTAATAACATCTCAAGAGATAACTCCGCTTCAGTCCCTTCATATTCAGCCAAAACTTGGTTGAAGATATCACGCATCTGCTCGTTATCAAATTCAGTCACCGTTCTCGCATTGAAGTAAGCTTCGGCTTTGTCCGGTACTGAGTTAATTTGTGATCCACCGTTGAACAATGTATTAGTTAAGACCGCTCTTTTTAGAAAATCTGCTAAATCTTTATTTCCTTCGGTGTCATCTTTAGACCCACCAAAATTTTCAATGACGGGAGTAAAATCAAAGCTTGAGAAATCAGTCTCTTGATTCACACTCTCAAATGTTCCAATGACGTGTTCAACAAAGCCCATTAATGGTTCAATCGCATTCTTACCAACTTTTGGCATGGAACTGTGAGCCGATTTCCCGCGAGAAGTTACTTTAAAGTTCATTGATCCTTTGTTGGCAATGTTTATGACATCACCTGTTGGTTCAGCAATAATCATTGCTTCAACGTCATCCATGTAGCCATTTTCACGTAAATATTTTGACCCGAGTTGCGTACTTTCCTCACCCGCAGTCACTAATAAGCGAAGCGTTCCTTGAGGTAAGGCTTCGGCTTCTTTGATTTCAATCATCGCAATGACAAGTGCTGCTAATCCTGCTTTCATATCCGCAGTCCCGCGTCCATATAGTTTATCGTCTTCATCAGTTAAGACAAAAGGATCATATTTCCATTCAGCAGCGTCCCCTTCTGACACTACATCCATATGACCTGAAATTCCAATCAGGGGGGCTACCGCTTCCGAATTCAGCCACTAAATTGGCGCGTCCTTCATCGACTTCAATCACTTCTGCTTCAATCTGATGTTTATTTAATACGTCTTTTAAATAAGTTGCAACTTCGATTTCATTTCCATTAACTGATTTAATCGCAACTAAATCTTTTAATAGTGATATCTTATCTTCATTTGAAAAAATACTCATACATTCCACTCCTTAATATTTTCCTTAATTAGCGTACTGTGCGCGAGGTCCCCCAATGAATTTTGGTCGAGTTCTTAAAGCTGTGACATGGGCTGAGCCTAATCCCTTAATGCTTGGGCGCACGGGTACTTGGACATGTTTAACATGCATCCCAATTGCCGTATCTCCAATATCTAAACCAGCTTGTGCAACAATATGTTCAACGACAACTGGATCCGTAAAGTATTTAAATGCTGCCACCGAGGCTGCACCTCCAGCATTTAAAGCTGGTACAACAAACACTTCGTCTAAGTCAGCTTGCTTTGCAAAGGCGCGTTCAACAACAAGCGCTCTGTTCAAATGCTCGCATCCTTGAACGGCTAAATTAATTTGATGCTGGTCTAAATACTCTTTCAGTGTTGAGACAATGAGTTCGCCGACTTCTTGACTGGAATTTTTCCCAATCATGCCTCCAACAACTTCACTTGTACTACACCCTAAAACAAAAGTATTCCCTGCTTGTAATTGGGCTGCCTCTAGTACATCTTCTACAATTTGAATTAAATCATTCGTTAACTTATCAGTGTTCATTTAATTACCTTCTTTTGCTGGATTAAAACTTGTTTTCTTAAGACCTTTTAACATGGCGATCGTGACTAAACTTCCAAAAACTGTCTGAACAAGATTCCCTGGAATTGACGCCATCGCTGCTGGCCAAGTATATAGTAACATGGTTGCTAAGAAGTAGCCGACAATCATGCTCGCACTTCCAAGTACTAAGCTCATACTTAGTTTAAAGGAACTTGTTAATTTCTGATATAAATATCCAACTAACAATCCTTGAATACCATGGATGATGATTGAGAATAAAGCCCATTGAGGTGCGCCAGATAATATATCAATAAGTCCACCACTCAATGCCCCAACCCAAAAGCCACCTGCGGGACCAAGTAAGACTGCACTTAAATATATACCCGCCTCACATAATGTAACAAATCCGTTCATTGCTGGAACCGGAATAATCACTAATAGGGAAATAGCAGTCGTTAAAGCAGTTAACAACGCGATTTTAACTAAATTATTTGTTTTAAACATTCCCATTCACCTCACTTTGTATTCTATTATTATAATACAAATTTGACCCTTTTTATACGCTTATTAGAAATTAATTAGAAACAGTCTCTTTCATTGTTCGACTGATTGTATTATTTTGTTTTGATATTTTGGAGTGGTAAAATAAAGAAAACATTAGGTGTGTTTATTGTGAAAAACATTATCCCATCATTATGGTTCTCAGATAACAATTGTGAAGAAGCGCTTAATTATTATGTTTCTATTTTTCCTAATTCAGAAGTCACGTCCATCGAATATTATCCGGATGAGTCTTTAAATGAACATTTTAAAGGCATGGCTGGCAAAGTTATTAATGCTGAATTTGTATTGAATGGCCAGAAATTTATTGGTCTAGATGGCGGTCCGTATTTCCGATTTAACGAAGCAATTTCATTTACGATTGCTTGCGAAGATCAGGAGGAGATTGACTACTACTGGTCAAAATTATCTCACGTTCCAGAAAGTGAGCAATGTGGTTGGGTTAAGGATGCGTACGGTCTTTCTTGGCAAATTATCCCGAGTCACTTAAATGAATTGCAACAAACTGACGCTCAAATTCAAGCCTTGATGAACATGAAGAAAATTATTATTAGCGACTTGGAAGCAGCAGGTTTGGAAAAATAAATTTTATCACTGGAGGTAACTATGCAACATCAATTAACTATTCAAGAAGCTATTTTCACTTTATCAAATTTTAATAAACAAATTGATCAACTTACTTACCGTTTCCGTTCAAATTTCTTTGGTCCGGTGAAAGTGGACGGTAAGCCAATTGCTCATGATGATAAAGCTAAATCGAATGAAGAAGAATTGGTAAAATACAAACAACTGATTACCGACACAAGCGCTTTGCGTCACGCCATTGCACAGGCAAATAATGAACTTATTGTAGAAAATCATAGTGTCACTTATCAGCTCGAATGGGTTCGTCAAACGCGTTTACTATTGACGCAACTTGAGAATTTAATTCAGCGCCAAGAAACACGCGTTGAGACGGGGGTTGGCGTGGTCGAATATAGTGCTTATAATGAGTCATCGATTCGCGAAGACATTGACCGACTTACGAAAGAAGTTAATAAAATTTCTTCTTTAATCGATCAATCGAATGCAAACTCTATGATTTCAATTGATTTACTCACTGAGATTTAACACTTTTGGTAGAGTCTTTGTGTACTTAAAACTAGATTGAACGGTTGCGACTGACGATTAATTTAATATTACGATTAAAGTTTAACGATTAAAAACCACTGCAGCTGATAAATATAAAGACTCGATGGATTGTTTACGCAATCAAAAACTTTTTGCCGGCAGAAGTTTTGCCTTTACACGCTGGTTTATTTCTATTTTTTCAAAAGTAAAGAGGTGAAACGATGAAAAAAGTCATATTTCATGCTCACGAATTAGATGATTGGTCAAAAGTTATCGCTAGTGCTAGTAATGCCTTAGCTGATTTAGTTAACGTTGATATAGTTATTCTTGGAAACGGACCTGCCGTTCAAATTGTTAGTCACCCTGATATTGCTTCGAAAGCTGAGCCTTTGTTAGAAAAAGGTGTTACTTTCGAGTTATGCGGACATGCTTTGGCTGCACAAGAATTAACACAAGAACAAGCAGAAGCTAGTCACTTTACATACGTCCCAAGTGGCGTGGTTGAACTGATTGCCCGCCAAGAAGACGGCTATGCATATATACGCGCATAAATAACAGTCCACCCTATTCAGTATTGATACTGAGTGAGGTGGGCTGGTTTTTTGGATTGGTTGTTGGATTCGTGTCCCTGAAATTTTTTCAGGGACACTTTTTTGCGTTTTGGTGCCTTGAGATTTTCTCATGGATGGTTTGGTGCCCTGAAATTTTCTCAGGGATCCTTTTTCGCGTTTTGGTGCCTTGAGATTTTCTCAAGGATGGTTTGGTGCCCTGAAATTTTCTCAGAGATCCTTTTTCGCGTTTTGGTGCCTTGAGATTTTCTCAGGGATGGTTTGGTGCCCTGAAATTTTCTCAGGGATCCTTTTTCGTGTTTTGGTGCCTTGAGATTTTCTCAAGGATGGTTTGGTGCCCTGAAATTTTCTCAGGGATCCTTTTTCGTGTTTTGGTGACTTGAGATTTTCTCAAGGATGGTTTGGTGCCCTGAAATTTTTTCAGGGATCCTTTTTCGTGTTTTGGTGCCTTGAGATTTTCTCAAGGATGGTTTGGTGCCCTGAAATTTTCTCAGGGATCCTTTTTCGTGTTTTGGTGCCTTGAGATTTTCTCGGGGCACTAATTCACCCACTTTACAAATTATAAAACCTAACCTCTCCTAAATATATGAAACGAACTTAATAAAACGTTTAGTACTAGGATTCCGTACTCTAAAATATAACTCATGATACGGTAAAATCGGGTATAAATTTTCATTAGCATTTTTCATTATAAACAGACACTGCATACAAAATATACAATAGTAAATTGAATAAGACTAAGTTATATAATACAAGCATAACCAAAGCCATTGTCCAATGAATATCAGCTGAAATTAAGACCGTTAAATAGCCAATGTATGGCAAAGCGCTTGTGAGCTCTGCCAAACAAGACACTACGCCAACTCCAAATAATTGAACGGCTGACAAATTCTTTGGCGTAGGTTCTACTTCCCCATCTTTAATCTCTGCTTTTTTATTTCTCTCAGAAAAATAGTGGTAAACACAGTAAATAATTAACATCACACCTATGATAATCAGTGTGAGCGGGAATAGAAACGGGGAATTTGTCTGCACCGATTCAAAAACATTTCGGATAATTTGCGCCAGACCGAAGTAAAATAACAGCCCAAAAATAAAGTTAGTTAAACCAATTCCAAAAATATAAGCCAAGATTGAATGCTTACTTTTCGCAGTAGATTGTAATACAAATTGTTGCGCAATGGCAATTGGGTTTAAACTATCAACCAAGCCAGCACCAATCGTAACACCTAATAATGATAAAAACATATTCCTTCCTCCTTAAAAATAAAAAAAGATAGACATCCAATTTTGTACACGTTGGCCTACGTACAAAAATGAATGTCTATCCGGCGATATTTTTATATTATTTTATTTCACTCTACTTTAGCACATCAATTCCTTAAGTCAAATATTTTTCGTCTTTAACGCTACTATAATCATGATTGATGACCATATTTCCATTTAGATTCTGGCACAACGGTTCGCATAAAATTGATTATAGCTACGCCAGAAGTCTACAAATTTACTTAATTCGACTTCATTAACTCATCCACATACTCAACCACCTCGGGTTGTTTTGCTTCAATCTCTTTAATTTTTTCGGCAAATTGTGGAAAGTGTTCTTTGTGCGCGTAAAGTAATTCATCCAACACACGTTTGGCTGTATTTCCTGCTGGTACTAAAGGATTGATCGTAAAGGCATGTAAAGCTGCACCGTAGTTACCCTCAACCGCAGCACGAATGACTGTCTCCTCCATTCCTTTCATCAACTGTAACATTCCTCTAGCTGCTGGCATGAAGCTTCCCCAGTTGTAAGGCATGGCTCCGTGAGAGGTAATTTCCGCTGATACTTCAATAATTGAATTATACGGTAAATCAGCAATTGCACCTTTGTTCTGTGTCGAGACAACCATTTGAGTGCGTTTGTCATTATAGATTGACGCAATCACTTCACAAGCCGCGTCACTATAATACGTTCCCCCACGTTGTGTTAATTCTTCCGGTTTGTAATCTAGTTCAGCATTTTTATATAGTTCGAACAAGCTTCTTTCTGTTTCTTTCACTACTTGCGCACGCGTTTCCCCATTTTTAAATTCTTCAATTGAATGCTCTAACATAATATCTTCAGAATAGTAGTAATGGTGATAACCGCAAGGTAGTAGTCCCAAGTCTTGAATTTGATCGACATTATAACCTGCGTCGTGAATATTTTTTAGTGCGCTATCAGGTGCGTCCTCATCCTCTTTGTATAACAAATCGATGACTTCTTTTGTGCGCTCATTCCCAGCTTTATCCCAAACCCGGTGCCAATGAAAATGATTAATCCCAGCAAATTGAAAATTTAATTCTGCTTGTTCCACATTTAATTTCTCAGAAACATCCATACAGTGAGTAATCGGGACATTACATAAACCAATCGTGCGTTCCCAACCGAATTCATTGATCGCTGCTTCCGTTACCATCCCAGCTGGATTGGTGAAGTTGATTAACCAAGCATTTGGGCATTGTTGTCGCATATCTTCAATAATTGAACCAATCACAGGAATTGTACGCATCGCCTTAAGCATCCCACCGGCTCCATTTGTTTCTTGTCCTAAAATACCGTGTGACAATGGAATCCGTTCATCTTTCAAACGCGCATCCAGTAGCCCTACACGAAATTGTGTCGTCACAAAGTCTGCATCTTTTAAGGCATTGAAACGGTCTAAAGTTAATGTCACTTTCCAGTCTAATCCGGCCGCTTTAATCATTCGCTTAGCCATTTCGCCAACGATATTCAGTTTTTCCTGCCCCGCCTCGATATCCACCAGTACGATTTCTTCGATTGGTAATTCATCTTTTCGTTTAATATAACCTTCAATGAGTTCAGGCGTATAGCTTGATCCGCCACCGATTGTTACAATTTTAATCCCTTTAGCCATAAAAAATATAGCCTCCTCTATTTGTTTGTAAGGTTAGCTTAACCCTGCAAGTAAACCTTTACAACAGCGTGAGGTCAAGTAGTATGCCTCGTCACAAATCAATGGTCTTTTCACATTTTCCTTGTGTAAGACTGACACAAAATATACTAAACGTTGTGAAAATCCTTCTAATCCTTTATGATTAAATAAAATGAAGTTAGGAGGCTATCATGCTAATTATCGAACAAATGAAGTCTGAACACTTTTCAGATGCAGAACAAACCTTAGTAGACTATATGACCGAAAATCCTCAGTCACTGGAAAATATGACAACCACTGCCCTGGCTCAATTGACTCACACAAACCCAACGAGCTTAATTCGAGTGGCGAAAAAGCTTGGCTTTAAAGGTTGGACAGATTTAAAAGATGCCTACTTAAAGGAATGGCACTATTTAAATAGCAACTATAATTCTATTGACGCGAACCTTCCTTTTGAAAAGCAAGATAACCTACTTTCCATTGCGAATAAGTTGGCAACCCTTGAACACAATACGATTCAAGATACCTTGTCACTTTTGGATTATCAGAATTTAATGCAGGCCCAAGAAAAATTATTGAAAGCCAAAGAAATTAAGATCTTCGGAAGTCATACAAATGCGATGATTTCTCAGGATTTTGTCACGAAAATGCGCCGAATTAATCGGAATGTTTCAATTGCTTCTACATTTCATTACATTGATTACGAAGCCTATCATTCAACAGAAGACACGTGCGCCATCGTCATTTCCTATACGGGCGAGAATGATGTCATGTTAAAATGCATTGACATGTTGCGTGAACGCGGCTCATCCATTATTAGTCTGACAAGTATTGGTGACAATACGATTTCTAAACTGAGTGACGTTACCTTGCATATTACAACACGGGAAAAGCTCTATTCAAAGATAGCGAATTTCACTTCTAATACGTCAATTATTTACTTATTAAATTTACTCTATGCGGTAGTGTTTATTCACGATTATGATGCCAATTTAGAACATATTATTGAAGTCGGGCAAATTTTTGATTCGCGTCGCATTAGTTCTGACATTATGCGCGAAAATAAAACTCAGTAACTGATCCGAATTTGTCGGTCGTTACTGAGCTTTTTTAATTTAACATTTTCTGAGCTAATAAAAGACAGCCGGTAATTCCAGCATTATCTTCTAAGCCAGGTGTTTGAACGTACTCGGCCATCGGTGGTAAAGCTAAGTAGCCGGCCATTAATTCTTCTAATTTTGCTTGAATCATAGGTAGTAGATGGGCTTGCTTCATTACGCCACCACCTAAGATAATTCGCTCTGGTGATAAGACTAATGAATAATTCATCAAGGCTTGAGCTAAATAATAAGCTGTGAACTCCCATGCTTTATGGTCTTTAGATAAATCAATCCCTTTTTTACCAAATCGCTTCTCGATAGCAGATCCACTTGCGAGTCCCTCTAAACAATCACCGTGATAAGGACATGAGCCTTCTCCAGTATCTTCTGGATGTCTTTGAACTTTGATGTGCCCCATTTCCGGATGAGAATACCCATTGAAAACCTCACCGTTAATCACAGCACCCCCTCCGACTCCTGTTCCAATCGTTAAATACAAACTGTTTTGAATATCTCTGCTAGCTCCTAATTTGTACTCGCCATAAGCTGCCGCATTCACATCGGTCGTCCAGTAAATGGGTTTACCAAACGCTTTTTTCAAATAGCCTACAAAATCAAATTGGTTCCAACCTGGTTTAGGTGTAGACGTAATGTAACCATATGTTTCTGAAGCTGGATTGACGTCAATCGGACCAAAAGACCCAATCCCAAAGCTGTCGACGTCGTATTTTCCAAAAAAATCTACTACGGCTTCCATGGTTTCTTCCGGAACCGTTGTGGGAATCGACACTCGTTCAATAATATTTAATGCGTTATCTGAAACAGCGCAGACAAATTTAGTGCCACCTGCTTCAATTGCTCCTAGTAATGTCATATTTAATCACTCCTATTTGAATTAATAAACTGGGTTTGATGCGATTAAGGTTAAGTTATTCCCTTTTATTTGGATTTCAGATGCTGAAGCTGGCGTTACAAAAGAATCGCCTTTGGTTAGTGGATAGGATTTTCCATTCACAATGAGTTCCCCACTGCCATCGATCACCGTTGCTAAATAAACAGCGTTAGTGACAGGAATTTCTAAGTCGCTTGTCGCATCCCATTTAAAGACTTTAAAGTAATCATTCGTTAGAAAATGCGTCATCGCGCCACCCTCTTGTTGGCTCACATCTGCCACTTGTTCAGGGTCTTGATGCGGAATCAGCGACACATCAATAGATTGTTGGATATGTAATTCACGTTGCTGCCCTTGATTGTCAGTACGATCGTAGTCATACACGCGGTAAGTGGTGTCTGAACTTTGTTGCGTTTCTAATATCATGACACCCCCACCAATGGCGTGAATCGTTCCATGTGGCACATAATAAAATTCGCCCGGCGTCACTGGCACTCGGCGCAGTAACTCGTCCCAGCGCCCTTCTTCAACCAATTGCTGGAACTCTTCTTTGGACTCCGCATTATGTCCATAAACGATTTGCGCACCAGGCTCAGCATCGATAATATACCAACACTCCGTCTTACCTAATTCACCTTCGTGCTCTTTTCCGTAAATATCATCTGGATGCACTTGAACAGATAAGTCTTCTTTCGCGTCAAGTATCTTTACTAATAATGGAAAGACATCATCATTTAATTCGCCAAAGAACTCACGGTGCTCTTCGTAAAATTGATCAAAGGCCATACCTTTAAATTCATCCGGCGATTCAATGGTCGAAACGCCATTTGGATGCGCACTAATTGACCAGGCTTCACCAATACGGTCGCTCGGTAAATCGAAGTTAAATTCGCTTTCTAACTTATTGCCACCCCAAATTTTCTCTTGTAAAACTGGTTTTAAAAAAATTGGCTCCACTAAAACAGCTCCATTCTCATTAATTATATTTGGATTTCTAATACGCTCTCATCTGCTAATATTATCATAATAGTTGTTGAGTTGAAAATATTTACTGGATAAGATGATTAATTAATTTCCGCTTTGCTGGCGGAAGCAGGTCTTGGGATTTAGGTCTGGCTATCTAAAGACAAACCACTACTCCATTTGGCTTGAGTTAGACCAACTCAGGACAAACCGCAACTCCATTTGGCTTGAGTTAGACCAACTCAGGACAAACCGCAACTCCATTTGGCTTGAGTTCACACAACTCAGGACAAACCACAACTCCATTTGGCTTGAGTTCGGCTATCTAAAGACAAACCGCAACTCCATTTGGCTTGAGTTCGGCTATCTAAAGACAAACCACTACTCCATTTGGCTTGAGTTCGGGCAACTAAAGACAAACCACTACTCCATTTAGCTTGAGTTCGGCTATCTAAAGACAAACCGCAACTCCAATTGGCTTAAGTTCGGGCAACTAAAGACAAACCGCACATCCATTTGGCTTGAGTTCACACAACTCAGGACAAACCACAACTCCATTTGGCTTGAGTTAGACCAACTCAGGACAAACCGCAACTTTATACTGGTCCTATGAACGTGGACAATCTGAGCCACACTCATTTCATTCGTGAACTAAGTTAATTTCTGTCATAATAATCGTAGACTCAAAGGTATAAAGACTAAATATTTGTAGACAATCCGTCAT
>NZ_JBGQQX010000014.1:0-41807 GCF_045528525.1 Ruoffia sp. FAM 26255
GGCTTAGTTCCACTAAGCGAATTGGTAGAGTCTGCTTACGCAAGGTATTGAACCGCCGTGTACGGAACCGTACGCACGGTGGTGTGAGAGGTCGACTAGTCAAATAATGGCTAGTCTCCTACTCGATTCAAAGGAGTGGTAAAACGATGAGTGACATTGAAAGCGACGTGCATATTTATCAAATTACACAGAAAATAATAGGAGGATTCATCCATGAATTTATTTAAACAATTTAATAGCGCTTTTACAAGTAACCTGTCAATGTTCGTAGTATTAACGGCTTTATTAGCCTTAATGTTCCCAAGTTTTTTCACACCTTTAAGTGGTTATGTGAGTGTATTACTTCAAATCATTATGTTCACCATGGGCTTGACATTGAAAGCATCTGACTTTTCTCATGTTCTTAAAAACCCAACGAGCGTGATTATGGTTTCTGCCATCCAATACTTATTTATGCCACTGAGCGCTTTTGCAATTGCTAAATTATTCGGTCTATCAGGTGATGTGGCTTTAGGTTTAATCATAGTTGGATCAGTTCCTGGAGGGACCGCATCGAACATTATGGCTCTCTTAGCTAATGGGAATGTGCCACTTTCAGTGAGTGCTACAACGGTGTCTACATTATTATCCCCATTCGTTACACCACTTCTGATCGCGACTTATGGCGGAGCATTTATTGAAATTGCTTTTTGGCCAATGTTCTTATCCATCACACAAATCGTCTTAGTGCCAATTGTCTTAGGATTAGTTGTGTCTCATCTCTTAGGGGACAAGTCACAAAAGATCAAGACAGCGATGCCATCATTTTCATCGATGGCAGTACTGTTAGTTCTCGCTGGAACAGTATCAGTGAACCGTGAGAATTTACTAACCGGTGGTCTAACGGTTGTCCTAGCAGTATTAGTTCATCATTTATTAGCTTATGCAATTGTTTACTTTATCTATGGGTTATTCAATGCTTCTGCGATAACAAAACGTACGTGTGCGATTGAAGTTGCGGCACAAAATACAGGGCTATCCGCAAGTTTAGGTTTAACGCATTTTTCACCAGAAGCAGCCTTAGCGGGTGCAGCTGGAACGATCGTCCATACACTTGTTGGAATGATGTTTGGTAGTTTATGTGCTAAGAAAGATATGAAAGAAGCCGAGGGAGGAAAAGCAGCAGCGCGAGCAAGAAATGCGAGATCAACAGTTTTACAAAGAACATATTAATTTTAGATTTGTGTGGAGTGTCAATAGGTAAGTGAGTGAAAAACACACGCACCACCCAAACAAAAAAGGCTCAACAATCGTGGTGACATTTGTCCACAGTGTTGAGCCTCTTGTTATGCGCATAAAAAAGAAGGGCGATAGGTCAGCCCCTGTTAAATTAAGTTTTATAGAAGTCGTAATGCTGGCACATTCGCACCTGATTCTTCATGATTAGTGCCATCACATATTAAAGCATCAATCTCATCTAAGATTGTTTCTAAAGTTATTGGATAGCCTTCTAATAACCTTGCTTCGCCTGTGACGTATTCATAAATAACTAGAGAAGGGGTAGATTCAACTGACATATCGATGGCAGTCTTTTGGTCTTTTAAGAACAATTGTTTAACAAAATCCGACCGCATATCTTGTTGAAATATCTCGACATCTAGTCCAACGTCTTTGGCAAGATCAATTGCGAATTCTTCACTAAATTTAGAAATATCGCCATTGATTGTCTCCTGAAGGCGCATTAAGAAATAACGACCTAATCGTTTCCCTTGCATACAGGCTGCTTTATATGCGAGAGATGCCCGGTATACCGATTGAAAGATGTAATTTCTCTCCTGCAAGTTTATTTTTTTGATACCAAGTTGTTGCATATAGTCTTCAACTAAACGTTGATTATGAAAAGGTAGGATGTGCAAATCTATGTTTGACGTTACTAAAGCAATTAACTTTAAAACTTCATGTTGACAAGTGTAACAATTTTTCCCAAATGGATTAACGAATAAAAATAATTCAAATACACTTGGAACGCCATTGTGTCTATATTCGATTTGATATTGACTCATTTAGAAATTCCTCCTCCTTTCTTATGTTTGGTATAGTTAATATTAACAATAAAGTAAACTATTAGCGAATGATAGGCTTGTTCATTTATTCATTTGTAGAGTATCGATGTGCGCGTGATAACTTCGTTTCTGCTTGTTTGTAAGATATATCAACACTCGCTAACAGTGAATTAAATTGTTCTAAAGCAACTTCAATATCTTGAGATTCAAGTTCCAATTCGTGATCTTCAGCTTGCGGATATTGAGTATAGTCTAACGCATATAATCCATAAGGAACGTCGATATTATAACGTTCTGTAATGAGACTCATTGTTCTTTTAATATTAGTCCAGACGATATTTCTTGAAGCAATAAACTCTTGGATATCCGCTGAATAAATAATGTCTTCATTCAATGATTGTGGCACGTCTATCACTTTCTCTCGATTGAATTGAGTAAGTTCAATCGATTCAAGTTCAGACACTCTCTCTTTAATTGTCCATTCACTCGAACCATTATCAAATACTCTTAATCTCAGCGCTGCATTATTTTGCTTGAAAATTTCATCTGCTGTATCATAATAGTAATTGGATTGAATGATTTTTGGTTGATTTTGTAAATTAAAATAAGTATAAAGCTTGTCATACTCGGCTTTACTTAGTAGTGTTTTTAATTCTCTTTCAATTGAAGATACCATGTATATATCCTTTCTTAGCTAAATTATGTACAATGTAATATATACAAAAAATAAAAAAACTGTATTTCAATTACAGTCTGTTCTATATCCTATAATAACTCATTAATATATGCAAATAAATATACTTATACTAAAGTAAGAAAGTCGGTGACTGAATTGATAGAAGATAATTTTATCGAGAATTGGGACTTATTCTTAGCTCCTTATGAACAAGCTGTAGAAGAATTAAAGCTAAAACTAAAGAATATTCGAAAAGAATACCGAACTTTACATCGCCATACGCCGATAGAGTTCGTCACAGGACGCGTGAAGACACGCGAGAGTATTCTCGAGAAGATGGAAATGCGAGAAATTGAATCTGAAGATATGTTAATCGGTGTTCAAGATATTGCTGGAATCCGCATCATGTGTCAATTTGTTGAAGATATCTATGAAGTAGCCGAATTAATAAAAGAACGGACGGATTTTAAAGTATTATTAATCCGTGACTACATTCACCATCATAAGCCAAGTGGCTACAGATCATATCATATGGTCATTGAATACCCAGTGCAACGCGCAAAGAATGTAGAGACCGTCATTGTAGAGGTTCAAATAAGAACATTAGCGATGAATTTCTGGGCGACGATCGAGCATTCGCTGAACTATAAGTATCAAGGAGAGTATCCAAAGCACATTCTTGAACGACTGGAAAGAGCTTCAGAAGCAGCATTTATGCTGGATCAAGAAATGTCAGAGATTCGAGAAGAGATACGCGAAGCGACACAATTCTTCGAACAAAGATATGAGGACCCCGATACAGCAATAAATAAAGGGAATTATGAGGTGAATCAATGAAACCAACGGTACTAATTTATTCAAATACAAAACCTCAATCTCAATCTATTAAAACTGAACTCACAAACAAATTAAATAAACACCAGATTGAAATTGTGGATGAACGTGAACAACCAGATTTTATTATTTCAATTGGAGGAGACGGAACCTTCTTATCTGCCTTTCATCATTTCGAACAATATATTGAACATTCGAGATTCGTCGGAATCCATACTGGACATCTAGGCTTCTATACGGATTGGCTTAGCAATGAAGTGGATGCGGTTGTGGATGGATTATTAAATGCATCCGATCAATCGGTGTCTTATCCTTTACTCAATGTCGAAATTTATTTAGAAGATGGGCGGTGTAAGAAGATGTTAGCTTTGAATGAATTCTCCATCCGTTCAACGATGGGAACCATGGTGAGTGACGTCTATATTAAAGACCACTTCTTCGAGACTTTCCGAGGAGATGGCATTAATATTTCAACACCAACCGGATCAACAGGCTTGAATAAATCATTAGGGGGAGCAGTCATCCATCCGCGCCTAGATGCGATTCAAATGACTGAGATGGCTTCAATAAATAATCGAGTGTATCGTACCTTAAGTTCTCCAATTATTATTCCTTCAGATGAATGGTTTACTTTGAAACCAGAGAATACGCAATCTGCGATTCTTTCCGTGGATAATCAAAGTTGGTTGAATTATGAAGTATCCAAAGTGACTTGTCAGGTTGCTAAACAACGGATCCATTTCGCAAGCTTCAAACATACCCACTTTTGGGATCGGGTTGAAAATGCGTTTATTGGGAGAAAACAATCACTTTAAAGGAGAATGTTATAAATGCAGCGGATTTTGAAAGTTATAGGTCTAGTCATGACGGTTGGTTTGGTAGTGGCTTGTAGTAGCCAGAGCGATGAGTTTGAACATACCGCACTCGCCGGAGTTGAGCGAATCAACGCACCCGTTACTATTCCAGGAGATACGTCGTTGTTAACAATGAATGAGGACGCTAAAGGAATGATTTATGAATCCCTAGATAAGATAGGAACATATGCAGAAGGGACACAATCGCCTGTGGATTATTCACAGATTGAAGCAGTTCAAACAGAAGCAGATTATATTGAGTTTCTTCAAATGACGAGTGAACAAGCGAGTTTATTATATATTGGCTTTGATGAATGTCCTTGGTGTAAAGCTTTCTCACCAAAGATTAACCAAATTGCTAGTGATTTAAACGTTCCAATCTATTACTATAATACTCGAGCACACGAACAAGATGCGACCTTCCAAGGAGCCATGCAAACATTCGGTGTCGATACTGTTCCTTATGTCTTAGTGATGGAAGATGGCGAAGCAAAAGAGCGAATCAGTCATGAGTCATCTATGGAACAAATTGAACAATTCTTGACGCTCTATACTGAAGAATACCAATAGAAAATTTTAACGAGTTAGGAAGATAATGTGATTTTAACATGGGAGTATCAAGATACTTTAGAACAAACGATTAAACGCTTTTTACACTTTGAAGGGATTCCAAGAAATTTTGTAAAAGCGGTGAAGCATAACGGCGGGCAAATCTTACTGAATCAAGAAGAAGTGACCGTGAGAGCGACCTTAAACCAAGGGGACGTGTTAACACTCATTGCCCCGGATGAACACGGGCATGAGACAGTGGCACCGTCAGACATTCCAATTGATGTCGTATACGAAGACCGTGATTTCTTGATTGTGAACAAACCGAGTGCTTCGGTCTCCATTCCTTCAAAGCAGAATCCAGATAGTTCGATGGCAAATCGCATTAAAGGTTATTATGTAAGAGAAGAATATAAAGACCAAGTGATTCATATCGTCACTCGTTTAGACCGTGATACGACCGGATTGATGTTGATTGCCAAACACCGACTTGCCCATGCTTATATGGACCGGATAATCCAAAGCAAAGGTCTAACTAAAATCTATTACGGTTTATCACATAAAGTGGATTGGGACAAGCATGGTTATATCGACGCACCGATTGGGCGCAATCCTGAATCAATCATCAGTCGGATTGTGGACCCAGATGGGCAAGCCGCTTTAACAGAATTTTGGTTAAAAGAACAAGTGGAAGAGGCAAGCCTACTTAGAATGCAACTTCATACAGGGCGTACGCATCAAATCAGAGTTCACTTAGCTCACAAAGGTGGGCCTTTAGTTGGGGATGATTTATACGGCGGGGTAAAAGATTCAGTGATTTCAAGACAAGCCTTGCATTGTGGTGAGTTACAATTTATTCATCCTTTTACAGGTGATGACATCCACATTACCCAAGCGATTCCTGAAGATATGCACACGTGGTTAAATATCAGAAAAGGGGAGATAGAATATGGAGATATTTGAAAGATCTCTTGAAGAGAGTATTGAAACGTTTAAAAAATTATTGAACGAAAACCGGATGACTCGATTTAGAACCGAGTATCTAGCCTTACATAATTATGAGCAAAGTAAGATATTTGCGAATTTGGAAAAAGAGGATCGTGAAAAGATTTATCAATATTTATCTCCTTCAGAATTAGCAGATGTCTTCGACATGCTCGAATCGCAAGACGAGACGATTGATATCTACTTTGAAGAGATGTCTCCACCTTATGCTGCGTCAGTTCTAGGCGAGATGTATGCCGATAATGCGGTTGATGTGTTGAATAGCTTAAAAAACCGTGAACGTATTAATCTCTATATGAACCTAATGCCTGCAGAAAGTGCTCGTGAAATCAGCTCGCTGATTAATTATTTAGACGAGACAGCTGGGGCGATTATGACGACTGAATTTATCTCTGTTCAAGAAGGCTTAACTCTAGGTGCCGCTTATCACAGACTGAGAGAGCAAGCGATTAAAGCTGAGACAATTTACTATGTATATGTTGTAGATGAAAATAATCGTCTCGTTGGTGTAATCTCATTAAAGGATTTAATTATTAATGATGAAGATAAGCTGATTCATGACGTGATGAATACGCGTGTGATTTCGGTTCAAGTAAATGATAACCAAGAAGAAGTAGCCAAGATGGTTCAAGATTATGACCTTTTAGCGCTTCCTGTTGTTGGTTTTGACCGTGAATTATTAGGTGTTATTACGGTTGATGATGTCTTAGATGTTATGCAAGATGAAGCAGATAGTGACTACTCTGGTTTAGCGGCGGTTGACGTTAGAGAGACCCATGACACGCCACTATCAGCAGCAAGAAGTCGTCTACCTTGGCTAGTAACCTTACTATTCTTAGGAATGGGAACAGCGACTTTAATTAGTCAGTATGATGCGCTAATCGCTGAAGCAAGTGTCTTATCCGCCTTTGTTACTTTAATTACAGGTACTGCCGGGAATGCTGGAACCCAGTCATTGGCCGTAGCCGTAAGGAAATTAACAAATAAATACGATGACGATAATTTCTTTTCTTCAATAATGTTTGAATTAATTACCGGTGCGATTACTGGATTAATTGTCGGAATTACCGTGATGTTAATCGTCTTAGTTTGGAAACAAAACCTTCTTCTAGGAGCGGTCATTGGAATTGCGATGATGGCTGCAATTATCGTAGCGAATCTTGCAGGTTCATTTATACCGAAGATTATGGACAGACTTGGTTTTGACCCTGCAGTTGCGAGTGGACCATTTATTTCAACACTGAGTGACTTAACTTCAGTATTTATTTACTTTAGTATTGCTCAATTATTCTTATCAGCAATTATTTAAAGCAATACACAAAAAGAACAACCCTTTGACTGTTTTAAAATAGTCAAAGGGTCGTTTTTTAATTGATTTGTTTTTCCATGTCATGATGAGGGATGTTGGCATCCAAGTAGCCTTCTTCATTTGTGATTGCGTAATTTAATTTCTCATAGAAGGGGATAGCTGGATCTTGAGCAGATAAGCTAAGTACCTCAATGGAAGGGTTAGTTTCTCTTGCCCATCTTTCAATTTCTTCCATCAATTTAAATCCTAAGCGCTGACCTCTTTGTTCTTTTAGAACTGCCACACGTTGGATCTTTGCTTTTGTCTTAGCGTCATTAAGATTGATTCGTGCCGTTGCGACGGGACGATTGTCAATATATCCAATTAGGTGAATTAATTGCTGATCCAAACCATCTAATTCAAGTCCTGGATCAACATTTTGTTCGTAAATAAAGACTTTCTTACGAATATCGAATGCGTCCTTTAATTTTGAAGTGTCTCCATCTAATACCCAAGTAAATTTCATTTAAAACCCTCCACGATTTCATGTATAATTAATCACAGTGATATTATTGACGTTATTTTACTATAATACAGAATATAAATACAATGAGCAAAGGGTGTTTTTATGACAGAAATAAAAGAAGTATCAAAAAAACGATTAGAAAATGTAAAAAACTTAACAACGATTCCATCTCCAACGGGTTATACCGCAGATATTATCCATTATATTTGTGGCTTGTTCGATGAGATGGGTGTAACTTATGAAGTGACGCCCAAGGGTGGCTTACTTGTAAGTATCGATGGTAAGAATAAGGAAAGTCATCGCTTTGTGACAGCTCATGTGGATACTTTAGGTGGAATGGTTCGAGCGATTAAACCGAATGGTCGCTTAAAACTTGATTTGATTGGTGGCTTTACATTTAACGCCATTGAAGGGGAATACTGTACCGTTCATTCAAGTTTAGAAGATAAAAAATATAACGGAACAATCCTCATGCACCAAACGAGTGTGCATGTCTATAAAGATGCGCGTACAGCAGAACGTAATCAAGACAATATGGAAATTCGCTTAGATTATAAAGTGAAGAACCAAGAAGATGTTGAAAAACTTGGTATTAAAGTGGGCGATTTTATCTCATTCGACCCAAGAGCTACTATTACAGACGAAGGCTTTATTAAATCACGTCATTTAGATGACAAAGTCAGTGTTGCGTTATTAATTGAATTGGTTGAGAATATTCATCGTAATCAGATTGATTTAGCACATACGACGCACTTCTATATCTCAACCAATGAAGAGATTGGTTATGGAGGTAATTCTAATATTGCTTCTGAAGTGAAAGAATATCTTGCGGTAGATATGGGAGCCATGGGCGATGACCAACGGACGGATGAATATAGTGTGTCGATTTGTGCGAAAGATGGATCTGGTCCATATCACTTAGGCTTACGTAATCAATTCGTTCAATTATGTAAAGCAAATGATATTGAATATCAATTAGATATTTACCCATTCTATTCAAGTGATGCATCAGCAGCCATGAGAGCTGGGGCAGATGTTCGTCACGGTTTAATCGGAGCAGGCATTGATTCTAGTCATGCTTACGAGCGCACTCACTTCGAATCTGTAGACGCTACATATGAATTAATTGCAAGTTATTTAGAATCAGAAATGATTGATTAAATTAATATGTAAAAAGAACGTGTAAAATGCCTTGAAATTTGCTACTATAAGAAGTACATAACATAGTGAGAGTTAGAGTGTAGAGGAGTGATATGAGTGGTAGATATATCGAAAAGTTTATTTGGCTATAATACAAGTCAAGTAGATTCGATGATGAGTCAACAGACAAGTAAAATTGACGAATTGGAAAAGAAGATTGAAAGCTTAGAAAGTCAACTAGCGACCTATATCGAATTAGAGTCAGCCCTAAAAGAAGGAATCGTTGACGCAAGACAAAAAGGTTCACAAATAATCGAAGATTCAGCTGGACAAGCTGAACAAATCATTAGTAAAGCGAATGAGCAAGCAACTCAATTAAAAGAGGAAACAATTAATCGTGGAAATGATTTATTGAATGGTGGGAATGCTTTAAGAGATCGCTTAACATTCATGAAAGACGAAATGCGTGAAATGGTTGATCAAGTATCAGAGTTTATTGATGGCACAGATTTTGAATCACTATTCCCTAAAAGTGAAGTGGATCAATTTACGATGCAGATTAACGAATTTTCAGATGGCAAAGTTGAAAAACGCAAAGAAAGCGACGAAGAGTCAGTCTCTGAGAGTACTTTAACAGATGAAGAGAAACGTGAATTAGAGAAATTAATTCATGAAGTGATTGCCAATGATGCAGCTTCAAAAGAAACTCAAGGACCTGAACGTAATATCGAGAAAAAATTAATCGAGTTGAGAACACTAAACGGATAATTTTTATGTTATGAACAATGCAATGATGAACTCAATCACATTGCATTGTTCCATTTTTTTGAAACGGACAATAACGAAAGGAAGTAACTATTTGGTAAATAATTTAGAGCAAGAAGTCAAAAGAAGACGGACATTTGCGATTATCTCCCATCCAGATGCGGGTAAGACAACCATTACCGAAGCAATGCTGTTATACAGTGGAGCCATACGTGAAGCAGGGACAGTTAAGGCAAAGGGTAAAAAATCAAACAAATTCGCAAAATCTGACTGGATGGAGATCGAGAAACAAAGAGGGATCTCTGTAACCAGTTCGGTGATGCAAGTAGATTATGACGGACATCAAGTTAATATTGTCGATACACCGGGACATGAGGATTTCTCAGAGGATACGTATCGTACATTAATGGCCGTGGATGCGGCAGTTATGGTTGTTGACTCTGGTAAAGGGATTGAGCCACAGACGAAACGATTATTCGAAGTTGTAAGTCACCGTGGAATCCCCATCTTTACCTTTATTAACAAATTAGACCGTGACGGACGTGAGCCTTTAGAGTTAGTGGCTGAATTGGAAGAAGTCTTAGGTATTGACGCGTACCCAATGAATTGGCCGATGGGTATGGGACGAAATTTAATCGGTCTTTATGATTTATATAATGAGCGTGTTGAATTAAGAGGGAATGATGAAGAAGAGGAAGATATCTTTATTCCTTTAGATGAAGACGGTGAAGCTCAAGGTGAGCATACGTTTAAAGAGTCATCGATATATTCTCAAGCTTTAGAAGACGCACAATTATTGCATGAAGCAGGAAATGAATTTGATTTAGACAAGATCGCTAACGGTAAGTTAACGCCAGTCTTCTTTGGATCAGCTTTAACTGGTTTTGGTGTTCAAACATTCTTAGATGCATTCGTTGAGTTAGCACCAGCACCAGAATCTATTGAACTTGAAAGTGGCGATGAAGTAGATCCAGTTGAGGATGACTTTACTGGCTTTGTCTTTAAGATTCAAGCGAACATGAACCCGGCTCACCGAGATCGTATCGCCTTTATTCGTATTGCTTCAGGGCAGTTTGAACCGGGCATGAACGTGACCTTAAACCGTACACAAAAGAAAATTCGTATGGCTCATACGACACAATTCATGGCAGACACTCGTGAAGAAGTAAGTACAGCCGTTGCCGGAGATATTATCGGTCTGTATGATACAGGGAATCTGCAAATTGGAGATACGTTGTATTCAGGTAAGAAGGCTGTTGCTTTCCCGCCATTACCACAATTTACGCCTGAGATGTTCATGAAAGTCAGCCCTAGAAATGTTATGAAACAAAAATCATTCCATAAAGGGATTGAACAATTAGTTCAAGAAGGTGCGATTCAGTTATACAAAACATATCATACGGAAGAATATATTATCGGAGCCGTAGGACAACTTCAATTCGAAGTCTTCCAATACCGCTTACTGAATGAATATAATGCCGAAGTTGATATGACTCCAATGGGGAATAAAATTGCACGTTGGATTAAAGAGGATGACTTGGATCCAAGTATGTCATCGAGTCGTAATTTACTTGTTCGTGACCGCTTTGGAGCTCCAGTATTCTTATTTGAGAATCAATTTGCTGAACGCTGGTTCCAAGATAAATATCCAGATATTGAGTTAGAACAACTGTTATAATCACGGATATTATTGAAGGATATATTTAAATAGAGGATGCTTTAAACATTAAAGATATTAAATCAAGAGTTTTATATTGTTGAAACGCTAAAAAAATGGTATTCTTATATAAGTAAGGGTTTTATTTATTTGAAACTCGTATTAAAATTTCATTTATAAAGGAGATTTTTCGAATGGAAAAGAAAGAATTTAACGTAATTGCTGAGACTGGGATTCACGCACGTCCCGCGACATTATTGGTGCAAACTGCAAGTAAATTTGCTTCAGACATTAACTTAGAGTATAAAGGTAAATCAGTTAACCTTAAGTCTATCATGGGGGTTATGTCTTTAGGTGTTGGGCAAGGTGCTGATGTTGTAATCACTGCTGAAGGTGACGACGAAAAAGAAGCCATTGAAGCTGTTGCAGAGACAATGAAAAACGAAGGATTATCTGCATAATGACAAAAATCGAAGTTACTGGGATTGCTGCTAGTGATGGTATTTCAATTGCACCAGTGTATCTATTAACAGAACCAGATTTAACTTTTGATCGCACTACAGTGGAAGATGCTGAAGCAGAAGCAGTTCGCTTTGATACAGCGGTTGAACAAGCGACAGCTGAAATCACACAAATTCGCTCAATTGCTGAAAAATCATTAGGTGAAGAAGAAGCACAAGTCTTCGATGCTCACTTAATGTTCTTATCTGACCCAGAATTTACTGGGCAAGTAAGAGAAAAAGTTTCGAGCGAAGGAATCAACGCTGAAGCTGCATTAGGCGACGTGAGTGATATGTTCATTCAAATGTTTAGTGCCATGGAAGATAACGCTTATATGCAAGAACGTGCTGCAGACGTTAAAGACGTTTCAAAACGTATTCTTGCTGCATTATTAGGCGTTAAATTACCTAGCCCAGCGACAATTAGCGAAGAAGTTGTTATTATTGCTCATGATTTAACACCAAGTGATACTGCTCAATTAAACAAGCAGTTTGTGAAAGCGTTCGTTACAAATATTGGTGGACGTACTTCTCACTCGGCAATCATGGCGCGTTCTTTAGAGATTCCAGCAATTGTTGGTACAAACTCAATTGTATCTCAAGTTAAAGATGGCGATTTAGTTATCGTTGACGCAATGGAAGGTCACATTATTGTTGATCCGACAGAAGAACAAGTGAAAGAATACGAAGAAAAAGCACAAGCTTTTGAAGAACAAAAAGCAGAATGGGCTAAACTTGTGGATTCGCCATCAGAAACTAAAGATGGCCACGCAGTTGAACTCGCTGCCAACATTGGTACGCCTAAAGACGTGACGGCTGTTCTTGAGAATGGTGCCGAAGCGATTGGTTTATACCGTACTGAGTTCTTATATATGGATTCTTCTGACTTCCCAACTGAAGACGAACAATACGACGCATACCGTGAAGTGCTAGAAGCAATGGATGGTAAAGCAGTTGTTGTTCGTACGATGGATATTGGTGGAGACAAAGAGTTACCATACTTAGAATTGCCAGAAGAGATGAACCCATTCTTAGGATACCGAGCAATTCGTATCTCGTTAGACAAGAAAGATATGTTCAAAACTCAATTACGTGCTTTATTACGTGCATCTGTACATGGTAAGTTACGTATTATGTTCCCGATGATTGCTACTTTACAAGAATTCCGTGAAGCAAAAGCATTCTTACTAGAAGTTAAAGAAGAATTATTATCTGAAGGTGTAGAAGTTTCAGAAGATATTCAAATTGGTATTATGGTTGAAATTCCTGCTGCAGCAATGCTAGCGGATCAATTCGCCAAAGAAGTTGACTTCTTCAGTATCGGAACAAACGACTTAATTCAATATTCAATGGCAGCAGACCGTATGAATGAACGTGTCTCTTACTTATACCAACCATATAATCCATCAATTCTACGTTTAATTAAGAACGTGATTGATGCTTCACACGCTGAAGGTAAATGGACAGGTATGTGTGGTGAGATGGCAGGAGATCAAACGGCTGTACCATTATTACTTGGTTTAGGCTTAGATGAGTTCTCTATGAGTGCTTCAAGTGTATTAAAAACACGTAGTTTAGTGAGACGTTTAAACTTAACTGATATGCAAGCATTAGCTGAAAAAGCAATTAATGAATGTACATCATCAGAAGAAGTTGTCGCATTAGTTGAAGAAGCAATAAAATAAATTTAATAAAACATCCTAGGTTATTTACTTAGCCTAGGATTTTATTATTCATTCTACGTCAACCAAATATAATATATGGTTGACCAAAGGAGTAAAAGATGACACTAAAAAATAAATTATTAAAGAAATTATCTGAAGGAAACAACACTGTCCATTCAGGTCAAGAATTAGCCGCTGAATTTGCTGTCACACGAAGTGCTGTTTGGAAAGCAATCGAAGAGTTACGTGATCAAGGTTATGTGATTCAAAGTATCCCTAGAAAAGGGTATCAGTACATTCAAAGTTCGAAAAGTATTGATCCAGAACAAATAAGTTTATTACTAGGCGAACATGGATCAGACTTAAAAATCACACTTTATGATGAAGTCACTTCAACGAATGATGTCGCAAAAGTACATGCAGCTAACCATCCGAACGAAAGTAAGTATGTGATCTCAAGAAAGCAAACGAAAGGAAGAGGTCGATACGGCAAGACTTTTCATTCAACTATCAAAGAAGGACTTTACTCATCTTTACTCGTTCCAGTTAACCAAACACGACCAGAACATATTCCATTATTCACGATTGCAACGGCTACAGCGATGTCAGAAGCGATTGAGGAAGTCACTGGGAAAGTCATTGATATCAAATGGGTTAATGACTTATTTTATGAAGGAAAAAAAGTCAGCGGGATTCTATGTGAAGCAATCAGTGATATCGAAAGTGGCCAGATTACATCGGTAGTTATAGGTTTAGGGCTGAATCTAGCAGGTGACTTCGATGAAGCTGATGAGATGACACAAGGTGTTGCAGGAACCTTGTATGGGAGTGAGTTACCTAAAGAACTAAACTTAAATGTATTACTCTCAACTTACGTCTATCGCCTCCTCACTTATATTAAAGAGATTGATAAGAAAGAATATTTACCTTACTATTCGACTCATCTATTAGGGATTAACAAACCTGTGACGTATTCCGTTAAAGCTGAGGAAAGACATGGTATCATACGCGGAATAAACGAAGAAGGTCACTTAATTGTGGAGTTGCCTTCAGGTGAGATGGAAGAATTATTCGGACAAGAAATTCATTTATCAAGTAGTCAGTTTGCTAAGGGAGGAAACTAAATGAAAACAAGACAATTGACACAAATGGCTTTAATGCTAGCTTTACTAATTATATGTTCACAACTAACCATTCCTTTTGGTCCGGTCCCATTAACATTACAAACATTTGCAATATTAATGATAGGTTTAGTATTACCAGCGAAATACGCGGGATTAACGACGTTAATTTATTTAGTTATTGGACTATTCGGACTGCCTGTATTTAGTGGTGGAACTGGAGGGTTTGGATCATTCATATCGCCATCCTTTGGGTTTGTGATTGGTTTTATTCCAGCGAGTTTTATTATTAGTTATCTCAAACAACGATTGAAACCTGAAACAAATTCGAAACTTATTGGTATCACATTAATTGGAACGGTTATTTTATATATAATTGGTTTAAGTTACATGTATATTATCTTTCGAAACGTATTAGATATTGAAACTGGCTTTATGCATGTTTTACAACTAGGGTTGATACCTTTTATACCAGGAGATATATTTAAAGCGCTCTTAGCAATCTTTATCTATAAAAGACTTCAACGCATCTTATAAATGTAAATCTACACATTGAAAATACCTTGTGATACAATAAGTCTACACTTTAAAAAGTACTATAATTTGTATGAGAAATTATAGTCGAGAGGGGTATTTGATGCGAATTGGCATGTTTACTGACACATATTTTCCACAAGTAAGTGGAGTGTCGACTTCAATCAAGATACTTTGTGATCAGTTAAGAAAAGTTGGCCATGAAGTCATAATATTTACAACAACAGATCCAGAAGCACGACCAGAAAATGGCGTAGTTAGATTACCAAGTATACCTTTTGCGAGTTTTGAAGATCGCCGAATAGCTTTTGGTGGTTTAGATCGATGCGTAAAGATATCAAGAGAATATGACTTAGATATAATCCATACACATACAGAATTTAGCTTAGGTTTAGCAGGTAAATATGTTGCAAGTCGATTAAAAATTCCAACGATTCATACTTATCATACGATGTATGAAAATTACACTCACTACATTTGGGATGGGCGTTTAATTAAACGACAGCACGTACGTTGGTTTTCAAAAGTATTCTGTGGACAAGCAGACGGAGTGATTACACCAAGTGAATTAACTTACGCAACGTTAAAAGACTATGGTGTTGAATCGCCGATGCGCATTATTCCCACAGGCGTTCTTTTACCAGAATTCAACGAAAATTATCGTGCGATGACCCGTAAGAAATTGAATATACCACATGATGCACCGGTATTACTATCATTATCGCGCTTATCGAAAGAGAAGTCTTTAGACGAGGTTATTATGGCATTCCCGGCGGTTCAAGAAGCGTATCCAGCGGCTCATTTAGTCATAGTTGGAGACGGACCTTACCGAGAGACTCTAGAAACCATTGCTAAAGGATATGAATTGGAGAATGTTCACTTCATAGGTGAAATTTCATATAATGAAGTCAATCAATATTACCAAATGGCTGATTTATACATAAATGCGAGTGAATCGGAGTCCCAAGGTTTAACATACTTAGAGTCAATCGCGAATCGATTGCCAATTGTGGCGAAAGAAAATGATTACTTAAACTTAATTATTCAAACAGGAGAATTCGGACAACTCTATGCACCGAATGGGTCATTATCAGAAGCCATCGTTAAATATTTAAACAAGAAGTACGCGGGTGAAATTGAGAATATTAATCCTGAATCATTAGAAAGTATCTCTGCTGAACGCTTTGCAGAGAATGTTTATGCGTTCTATGATAATATCATTCAAAACACAGATCAGTCACGATCAAATTTCTTTGATAGAATGTTAAGTGAGATTAAAGAACCGTGGAGTAATATGTAACTTATGCAGTAGATGTAGAAAAATAAGAATGAATCAAAAATAGTTTATGTAACTTCTTGCAATTTCAATGCATTTTGTTAACATATACTATATTGAAAAACTAACCTAGTTTAGTTTTGCTGCTCACATATTGAGCAATTCTGTTAACGAAAGGAATCAACTATGAAAACTTCAGTTTTGACAGGTATTATCCAACGCTTAGAAGCAATGGTAAATGCTAATAATAGTGAACCAGAGGTTCGCCGTTTTGAATTAGATGGTGTTGAAAAATGCCAAGTAACTTATCATGCAGATGATAAAGCATTCGAATTATCAGATAGTCAACGAGGAACAACTTACCGTTTCGACGATATCGATTTAGTAGCAATTGAAATTTACGAATTATTAGGTTAATTAAACTCAGCAAATAATCCCAATAAATTATTCAATGTTATAGATTTATAACATGAAGTAATAATTTATTAGGATTATTTTTTTGTTAGATAGAGGTTTTATTTGTCAATGTGATCAAATAGTGTTCAGTACTCTGATTTAATATGTTATTATAGTATGTTGGAATAATATGTTATAATATCAAAGACAATATAAGAATTTAAAAGGGGACTATATGAAAAAATTATTGACTCCAACCTGGACCATCAATTCAATTTACGCAATTAAGCCAGATGATTTATTGAGACATGATATTAAAGCAATCATATGCGACTTAGATAATACGCTTATTGCGTGGAATCAGTGGGAGCATACTGAAGAGATGGCTGAATGGTTAACAAGATTTAAAGACGCAGGGATTGGTATTTATCTCTTATCAAACAACAACTATGATCGAGTACTTAAAGTAGCAGAACCATTAGAGTTAAGGTTTACTTCTAGTGCTTTAAAACCACGCAGAAAGCATTTTGTACTTGCTATCGAGGATTTACAAGTACCTAAGGAGAATGTCGCTGTTATTGGAGATCAAGTTATGACAGATGTGATTGGTGCGAATCGTAATCATCTTAAGAGTATCTTAGTCAAACCGATTGCACCAAATGACAATATATATACAATAATTAATCGTATGTTAGAAAAGCTAGCATTTAAAATCGTCGGCATAGACCGAACAGGTGATTGGGGGAATACGCTTGAGTGAGCAAGAAACATTTCAATGTATCGGTTGCGGGGCAACCATTCAAACAGAGAATCCAGATGAGATAGGTTACTTACCACAATCTGCGTTAAATAAAGGAATTGAAAAAGGTGAATTTTACTGCCAACGTTGTTTTAAACTAAGACATTACAATCAATTACAAGATTTAGATATTGATGATGATGTATTCTTAAATAAATTGGGTGAAATTGCTAATGATGATGCCTTTGTTGTATTAGTCGTAGATATCTTTGATGTTGAAGGAAGTTTAATCTCTGGTTTACATCGATTTATCGGGAACCAACCATTTATCATTGCAGCAAACAAATTTGATTTACTTCCTAAAGTAACGCGTAAATCAAAAGTAAAAGATTGGATAAGACAAACAGTAAACCGTCATGGTTTGTATCCTGAAGATATCGTATTAACTTACGGGACAAAGCGCGCGGGGATTTATTCTTTAGCTGAGAAGATTGAAGAAGTGATTAGCGATCGCAATGTTTATATCGTAGGGGTGACGAACGTTGGAAAATCAACATTGATTAATCAATTGATTGGTTACTACGGTGGAGATAAAGAAGTGATTACAACGTCAAACCATCCTGGTACAACGTTGGATTTAATTCAAATTCCATTAACGGATGCACATGCTATCATTGATACACCAGGTATCATCCGTCGTACTCAATTAGCACATCATTTAAGTCGTTCTGACAACCAAAAAGTGTTACCAAATAAACCTATCAAACCAAAAACCTTCCAATTAAACGAAGGACAAACAATCTTTTTAGCCGGTGTGGGGCGAGTGGATCTCGTTCAATCAGAAGTTGAAAAGACAGCGATGACTTTTTACGTTTCAACTGATCTGTACTTACATCGGACTAAAACTGAGAATGCAGATGAGTTGTATCAGAAACATGTTGGTGAGATGTTAACACCACCAAGCAAGGATTATGTAGATGAGTATCCAGAGCTGGAAGAACAAACATTCACACTCGACCCAACCCAAGACATTAGTATCACAGGTTTAGGTTGGTTAACAGTAAATGCAAAAGCAGAAATAAAAGTTTGGCTACCTAAAGAAATTAGCGTATCTAAACGTACAGCAATTATTTAAACGAAGGGAATTAATATGATTACATTAAACAAAGCACAAACAAAATTTTTGCGTAAATACTCGCATAATTTAAAACCTCTTTTCCAGATGGGGAAATTAGGATTAACAGATGTATTTATCGAGCAAGTGGACAACGCAATTGAAAAGCGTGAATTAATTAAATTTGTCATCTTACAAAACAGTGATGAAGATTTAGATGACGTTGCTAACAAAATTGCGGATGAAATCGGTGGTGTTATTATTCAAACAATCGGAAGTACAGCGATATTATACCGTCCATCATCAAAAGAAAAACATCAGGAAATCAGTCAACAAGTAAATCGATTAAGCTAAGGGGACGTGTAGAATGGGTATTTCAAATGGCACATTAAATGCGCAAGAGTTTATGTCAATTGAAGAAGCACTCGAACCGATTATTCTGAGCCAATTTACTCCGGATTCATCGGGAGATGAGCGTAAACGGATTGGTATTTTAGGTGGAACATTTAATCCACCTCATCTCGGTCATTTATTAATGGCAGAACAAGTTGGGAACCAATTGGAATTAGATGAAGTTTGGTTTATGCCTACAGCGAAACCGCCTCATGCACCTGGAAAGACAACAATTGCTTCACAACATCGTGTTCAAATGATTCAATTAGCAATTGAAAACAATCCACTATTCAAAGTTCAACCTTATGAAATTCATCGTGGTGGCGTGAATTATACTGTCGATACAATGAGACATTTCGTTGAGACTTATCCAGAATCTGATTTTTATTTCATTATCGGTTCGGATAGCGCGAACGATTTGTCAACTTGGAAGCAAATTGATGAATTAGTTCAATTAGTTCAATTAGTTGGAGTCAGACGTCCGGGTGAATTCCCTTACCAAGGTCAATATCCTATTCTTTGGGTCGATTCACCTTTGATTGAATTGAGTTCAACCGAGATACGACTCAGAGTATACTTAGAACAATCAATCCGCTATCAGGTTCCAAGTAAAGTGTCAGCTTATATCCAAGAACACAGACTTTATGAGATGGATTAAAGAAAGAAGGCAAGAGTTTGGTATCAGAAATCCTATACACTAAAGATTATATAAATGTGACACGAGAAGAACTACTTAATAATCTTAAAGAAGAACTCAAACCAAAAAGATTTAAGCATGTTCTTCGTGTTGAAGAAACAGCCTTAGAATTAGCAGGACAATATGATTACAAAGATATAGAAAAAGTGAGTATCTCTGCTTTAATGCATGATCATTGTAAAGATTATTCAGACGAAAAGATGTATCAACTTGCGACAATGTATGCACCGTATGAGCCCTTAAGAGTTGCGAACGAAGCAGTATGGCACGGCCTAGCTGCGGCAGAATTAGCGCGTGCGAAATATAGTGTGTTAGACGATGAAATCATTCATGCCATTGCACAACACACGATAGGTGCTAAGGAAATGAGCTTACTGAGCAAATTACTCTTTGTGGCAGATTATATTGAACCGGGTCGTAACTTTGATGGGGTGGCTGAAGCTAGAAAATTAGCCGAAACAGATTTGGATGCAGTTGTCTTTTACAAGATGAGAGAAACAATCAAACATCTTGTTGAAACGAATAAGAAAGTATATGTTGAAAGTGTGGTTATTTATAACCACTGGGCAAAAAAACAGGAGGGTTAATTATTATAAACACAAAAGAAAAATTAGAAGTAATTGTACGCGCCGCAGATGATCGTTTAGCACATGACATCATGGTCTTAGACGTCGCACAATTGACACCATTAGCAGAGTACTTTGTCGTGATGGATGCTAAAAATGACCGTCAATTATCAGCAATCGTTAATGAAATTACTAGCGTGATTGATGAGAATAATTTCGAATTGAAAAACGTTGAAGGTAAAAACGGTGGTAAATGGGTATTAATTGATATGAATGATATTATTATTCATGTATTCAACTATTCTGAACGTGCAAATTACAACTTAGAAAAAATCTGGCAAGATGCACCATTAGTTGACGTTAGCGACTGGATCTCAGAATAATGAGTTTCAGCCAAATAGCAGATGTATATGATCGATTCAATGATCTATCTGTGTATGAATATTGGGTTGACTATACTTTAAATAGTTTAGACCGAAAGCCTAAAAAAATGTTAGATATCGCCTGTGGAACAGGTTGGTTTACTCAATTGATGATACCTTTCGTTGATTCAGTTACGGGAATTGATATCGATGAAGATATGTTAGCGATTGCTCGTCAAGAAGTGATCAATTTACCGAATGTTGAATTCAAGTATGGAGATATGACGCGTTTATCAAAGGATTTAAAGGACTTTGACTTAGTCACTTGTTACTTGGACTCACTATGCTTTCTTAACGACTACAAGGCCGTTAAAGAGGCATTTAAAGGGATGTACCGAGCTTTGTCTGATCAAGGAACGTTATTGTTTGATGTTTGGACGCCTTATCAAATGACGGATGCTTTTTCTGAATTTGAATACTTTGATCAAGACGAGTCAGCAACTTTAATTTGGGAAAGCGCCAGTGATGCTGAATCACTTAGCGTTGAGCATTACTTGACTGTCTATAGACAAGTTGAGGGGGCGCAGTTTGAACGTGTCGATGTTGAACTTCAAGAGCAAACTTTCCCATTAGAGAAGTATATGGATGCTTTAATTGAAGCAGGCTTTCAACCGGATAAGATTGAAGTGTTTGTTGATTACGGAAGTAAATATTATGACAAGAGAACAGATGAAGAGGCAGACCGTTGGTTCTTTAGATGTAGTAAGTAAGAGTTGGGGAGTGTTATAAGATGAAGCTTGTTTCAGTCATTGCCGAATATAATCCTTTCCATCTTGGCCACCAATATCAATTAGAACAAATGAAGCAAAGAACTTCGGCAGATGCGCTCGTTGTATTGATGAGTGGAAATGTTGTTCAACGCGGAGAATTTGCTGTAATTGATAAATGGCAAAGAGCTGAGATTGCATTGGAATACGGTGCTGACCTCGTCTTAGAGTTACCACTCTTAGCAAGTTTACAAGCAGCGGATTACTTCGCGTATTGGGCGGTTAAGACACTAGAATTATTAGGTTCAGATCAGCTTGTTTTTGGAACAGAATCTGCTACCTACGAAGCCTTGAATTCTTATGTTGATTGGTTAGTTGAGAACGAAGAAGCAATCGATAGAAGTGTTAAAACTTATCTCAACGACGGCTATTCTTATGCAGCGAGTTATCAATCTGCTTTAGAAGCTATAGATAACTCTTCTGAAAAGGCGAAACTTTTAACAGACTCACCGAATCATTTATTAGGGATTCAATACATTAAGGCATTGAAGCAATTAAATTCTAAGATGGATGTTATAGCTATTTCTAGAATTAAACACAATGAAAATATGCAAGAAGTCTTAAGTGGCAGCCAAATAAGAGAATTGAATCGTCAACAATTAGTCACCGAGGATACTGTACCTAAGCGGATGTTTCAAAAACTAGTGAGTCATCCAAACGTGCAACTTGCTGATTATTATGATTTACTAAAGTACCAAGTACAAAGTCAAAGTGCTGAACGCTTAACTCAATATCAAGGCATTGATTATGGTGTTGAACATTATATTTATCAGCAAATTTTGGAAACTAGTAATTTTGAATCTTTAATTGATGCACTCACATCTAAAAGATGGACGAAAGCATCCATCCAAAGAAAGCTAATGATGATTTTGTTGAATATAACAAATAAGGAATGGCAGGAAAGCATTGATTTAAATAATGAAGAGCTGACTATTCGAGTGTTAGGTTACACAGATGTAGGAAGAAAAGTACTTAAGATGAAGCGAAACCAAACTGGATTAAAATTATTTAGTAATTTGACTCAAGACAACGCACAAAATTATCAATTAAATTTACGTGCGGATACAGTCTTTTCACTCAATCCAAAACATAGAATAATGCAACAAAACACTGGAAGATTCCCAATTCACTATTAATTGAAAAGGAATCGTGTTAATATTAAAATAATCTTGACAAGAATTGTAAACTTCAATATAATAAATCTTGTCGTTTTAGAGGTGATAATAGATGAAATGGACAATCCGCCAATTAAAAGATCATCCTGATGATATGATTAATTTTGAAGAATCTTTAGATATAAAAGAACAGCTCATGGAGCGAAACCCTTCAATCTTAGATGTGGAATCAGTGATTGTAAACGGATATTTCGTACCTTCTAATGAAGATATCATTCTTCATGGTCAAATCGATACTCGACTGACGGTGCCGTCATCGAGATCATTAGAACCAGTATCATTACACTTAAACATTCCAATTAGCGAACGTTATGTGTATGAGGAATATGATGGAAACGTCGGGGAATATGAAGAGACTACGATTGTACTTCAGTATGATTATATTGATTTAGATGCAGCAGTGACTGATAACATCGCGATTAATATACCTACAAGAGTATTGAAACCAGGAGAAGAAGACGGAGATTTACCGTCGGGTAATGATTGGACAGTCGTCACCGAAGAAGAATACGAGCAAAACTTAGCGGAAGAGAAAGCCGAAACGGTTGATCCTCGCTTTGCAGCCTTAAAAACGCTATTAGATAACGAAGATGAGGAAGAATAACCTCAAACATCAACTAGGAGGTGTAGAGAATGGCAGTACCTAAACGTAAAACATCAAAAGCAAAGAAAAGAGCACGTCGTACACACTACAAGTTACAAGTACCAGGAATGAATACTTGTGCTAACTGTGGAGAATTAAAATTAAGCCACCGTGTATGTTCATCATGTGGACACTACGATGGAAAAGAAGTTGTATCTAATACAGCTGAATAATTTTGTTGAGCTAATCTTTTTGATTAGCTCTATTTTTTTTGCTTTAAATTCAGAATAGTATAAAAACACTGTATTTATGAAACTTTGTAAAGTTTACGTAACATTTACATAGAATTTACATTGTATTTACAATGGCTTGTTAAACTATATTTATAAGCACTGTGGATAGCTTATAAAAATATGAGGAGGATTTCAAAGAATGAAAAATTTAAGTCTTAAGAAATTGATCACTGGATCATTACTTGCTGCTCAATTACTCTCACCAGTAGCGACATTAGCACAAGATATTGAACGAAGTGAAGAAAAGCCAACTGTAGCGGAGGTAGCACCTAATAATACGCCAAACCGTCTTATTACTACGTTTAATGGTGATCCTAGTACGCAAATGGGATTCAACTGGTACACAACTGAATTAGCTGAAGATGCTAAAGTTTGGGTTTCTACTAATGAAGATTTAAGTGACGCCTTAGAATTTGAAGCGACTGCAGAAGAAGTAGTAAACACTTATGGTGAACGTGATGAGAATGGTTACTTTATCTTTGCTGACATCGAATATGATGAAGAAGGCGAAGTAGTCACTGACGATAACGGCGAACCACAAGTTAACGGATACTATACTGACGAGAATGTTTCAGGTCCAGAATGGACTTCAGGTTCAGCTGTTGGATCGATGGATTTAGTAGAAGTGACTGAATATTCATATAAAGCAAATGCAGAAGGCTTAGAGCCAAACACAACTTACTACTATCAAGTAGGTAGTGAAGCAGGAGAAACAAGTGAAGTAGGTACTTTCACAACTGCTGGTGAAGCAGGAGAAGAATTTACATTCGTACAATATACAGATACTCAAAACGCATACTGGAATGAGCATGTATATAACGAAGCAGCATTTGGTGCTGACACTGTTGCTACAGCATTAGAAGAAACTGAAGCAGATTTCGTATTACATACAGGTGACGTGGTTGAAGTTGCTGAAGTTGAAGATGAGTGGGTTGACATCTTAGAGCAATCTAAAGAGTCTATCTTACAAGTACCATTCGCTGTTGCAGCAGGTAACCACGATGAGTATGCCTTATCATATGGAGATCCTCAATTAACAACTAAATTTAATGAGCATATTAACGTTCCAGCTGAAAACGATGCTGTCGATGGTGGATCATACTACTCATTCGATTATAACGGTGTTCACTTTGTTGTAGCAAACACTAACGACAACAAAGAATCTGAAGATAATCCAGAAGGAAAAGCTTTAGGACAAGAACAAATTGATTGGATCAGAAATGACGTTGAAGAAGCACGTGCTAATGGTGCTGAGTGGGTTGTATTATCTTACCACAAACCATTATTCTCTAAATCATATCACTCATTACAAGATACAGATGTTCAATTAGTTCGTGAAGAATTCATGGAATTAATTGACGAGTTAGATGTTGATTTAGCTTTACAAGGTCATGACCACGTAATTTCACGTACTAAACCATTAAACTATGTTCCAACTGATGAGAACTTCTCTAACGGTGTTGTGGATGAAGCTGAAACGACTACAGAAGGTGATGTAGAGTATTACGTAAATCCTCAAGGAACAATCTTCGTATTACCAAACACTGGTGGTACTAAAGAGTATGACGATATTTATTCTAAAGGTGTAGAACACGTACACACTGTTCGACCTAACTTAGATTGGATGACTCAAGAAGACGTTGATTACTATAACAACTTATTCGCATTCGGTGGACAACCACAAGAATCAGAAGCATTCGATACAAGTCATTCAAACAACCGTGATTCAGCAGTTCAAAACTTCGCTGCATATACTGTAAGTGGAGATGAATTAAGAGTAGATATCTACCAAATCGAAGGTAACTTACACGAAGGTGAAGAACGTACAGTATCAATCGTTCACTCATTCGGAATTACTAAAGGTGGAGAAACTACAGAAGAAGGTACTGAAGAAGCAGCTTCAGAAGAAACATCTGAAGAGAGCTCAGAAGAAAGTTCAGAAGAGTCATCTGAAGAAAGCTCAGAAGAATCTTCAACTGAAGAAGAAACATCTGAAGAAAGTTCAGAAGAATCTGAAGAGTCTGCAGAATAATCAAGATTGATAAAGAACTAATCAGAAGCTGAGTGTAAAAACTCGGCTTCTTTATTTTTGTATATTAGTACGTCGATATAAGGGGTAAATAATGCAAAAAATCTTACCGAGTAATATTCTTGACCTTTATTGACCTATGAGTTATACTTGGTTAGAAAGTTGTTTAACAGCTTTAAATTCGCGAAGGAGGAATACTATGAATTTAGTACCTACAGTAATAGAACAAACATCACGTGGAGAACGTGCTTATGATATTTATTCACGTTTACTAAAAGACAGAATTATTATGTTAAGTGGTCAAATCGATGATAACGTAGCAAACTCAGTGATTGCTCAACTTTTATTCTTGGACGCACAAGATCCAGAAAAAGATATCTTCCTATATATTAACTCACCAGGTGGGAGTGTAACAGCTGGGATGGCTATGTACGATACAATGAACTTTATTAATGCAGATGTACAAACAATTGTTATCGGTATGGCAGCATCAATGGCTTCAGTTTTATTAGCAGCCGGAGAGAAAGGTAAACGCTGGGCTTTACCAAATGCTGAGGTAATGATTCACCAACCATTAGGTGGCGCACAAGGACAAGCAACAGAGATTGAAATTGCTGCTCGTCATATACTTAAAACTCGTGAGCGTTTAAATAAAATCTTAAGTGACAAAACAGGTCAACCAATTGAAGTCATTGAGCAAGATACTGATCGTGATAATTTCAAAACAGCTGAAGAAGCACTTGAATACGGCTTAATTGACGGAATCATGGAAAGTAGCAAAGCATTAAATAAAAAATAAAAATGATAAAAATAAATAAACTATAATTTATACGTCCGTTCAATGGATATTACTCGCAATACTTAGGTATTTCGTGCGATAATAGCATTGTACGGGCGTATTTGTTTGGTTTTATTCCTAATAAATTAATAATAACTGACCTCGTTGGACATATTGTGACCCGTTAGGTTGTTTTTTAGCCAGGATAAAGAGCTTTTCAGTTGCAAGGAGACTCAAGTCATGGTATGATAATGACATGGTGTGAGACTCATTTAGATTTTCTGAGTGAGTTGTAGCTCTGTATGTAATGGTCGCCTTTTGACCATCTAGGAGGGAATTAATGGCCGATATATTCACAATTATTCAGTCAATTGTTCCTGAAGTGAGTGATTTGTTAGCTGAGAGGCTCGCAGTATTACGTGTTTTGGATGATGTAAACAAACGAATTGGTCGTAAGTTTATTTCACAACAGACTAATTTCACTGAAAGAACGGTAAGAACGATATTAGAGATGCTGAAAAGTCAATCACTCGTATCCGTAAACCGTAGTGGCGTAAAACTAACACAACAAGGGAGAGACCTTATTGTGATGATTGATGAGCATTTGCTTAATCAACAACAACATAAGTTTTACGAAGTGGAAGAGGCTGTAAAGAGAAAGCTTAATATTGAACATTGTCGGATTGTACCAGGTGATGCAGATAAAGATGCATCAGTTTATCAGTTCTTAGGTCAAGTCGTTCATTTAATTTTGGACAAACACTTACCTGAAGGTGATAATGTGGTTGCAGTTACAGGTGGATCTACTTTATCTAAAGTAGCAGAATCATTCACACCAGAATTATCAGATGGAAGAAGTATTACATTCGTTCCTTCACGTGGAGGATTGGGAAGTTCGATTAATATCCAATCAAATAGCGTGGGGAGCTTAATGGCGCAGCAAACAGACTCTAAGTATATTCCGTTGTTTATACCTGAGAATTTAGGTAAAGAAACTTCGGAGATATTGCTCAAAGATCCAATGATTAAAGAAGTCATTGATATGAGTAAGAGTGCAAATTGCTTGTTATTAAGTATAGGAACTGCTAATGTAATGGCGGAACGTAGAGAGATTACAGACGAACAACAAGAAATTATCGAGAATGGACACGCCGTTGGAGAAGCATTTGGTATATTTTTCGATTCTTATGGAGAAACGGTTTTACGTTATCCTAGGATAGGGTTGAAATTTAAAGATTTATCTAATATACCTTTGTTACTTACAATCGTGGGAGGATCTTCTAAGGCGAAAGCTTTAGAAGCGTTCTTTCAAAAAGCCCCGAGTCATGGATGGTTAATCTGTGATGAAGGTTTAGCAAATATGGTTTTAAATGGGGAGACCCTTTGAAATAAAATCCTTAAGGAGGAATTTTTTAATGGCAGTAAAAGTTGGTATTAATGGTTTTGGACGTATCGGACGTTTAGTATTCCGTCGTATTTTAGAAACAAACGCAGATTTAGAGGTTGTTGCAGTTAACGATTTAACTGATAATGATAACTTAGCTTACTTATTAAAATATGATACAGCTCACGGACGTTTTGATCACGATGTTGAATTACAAGGTGAAAGTTTAGTAGTTGACGGTAAAGAAATTAAAGTATTTGCTGAAAAAGATGCTAATAACTTACCATGGGGAGACCTTGGAGTAGATATCGTCATCGAAAGTACTGGATTCTACACTTCAGCTGAAAAATCACAAGCACATATCAATGCAGGTGCTAAACGTGTAGTTATCTCTGCACCAGCTAAAGATGCAGATACTAAAACAATTGTATTCGGTGTTAACGAAGATATCTTATCTTCTGATGACGTTATTATTTCAGCAGCATCATGTACAACTAACTCATTAGCTCCAGTAGTTAATGTATTACATAATGAATATGGAATTAAAGCTGGTAACATGGTTACAGTTCATGCTTACACTTCATCACAAGTATTACAAGATTCACCAAGCGGAAGCTTCCGTGATGGACGTGCAGCAGCACAAAACATTATCCCATCATCTACTGGTGCTGCAAAAGCAATCGGTAAAGTAATCCCAGAAGTTAATGGATTATTAGATGGATCAGCATTACGTGTTCCAACAATCACTGGTTCACACACAATCTTCTATTCATTATTAGAGAAAAACACTACTGTTGATGAAATCAACGCAGCTATGAAAAAAGCTTCAAACGATTCATTTGCATACAATGAAGATGCAATTGTTTCTTCAGATATTATTTCAACACATGCAGGATCAATCTTTGATTCTACATTAACTGAAATCCAAGAAGCAGCTGATGGATCTCAATTAGTTAAAACTGTTGCTTGGTATGACAACGAAGCTGGCTTCGTAGGAAACATGGTTCGTACTTTAGAATACTTCGCTAAATTATAATTAATTGCATAGCGTTTATACCTAAGCGTCTATCCAAAATAGCGGGGAGGCTTAAGCTTCCCCGCTATTATTTTTTTAAGGACTTTATATAGGAGGATATATAATGGCAAAGAAAACATTAAATGATATTCAAGTAAATGGTAAGACAGTCTTAGTCCGCGTTGACTTCAACGTACCTATGGCTGATGGGAAAATCACTAACGATAACCGTATCGAAGCGGCTTTACCAACAATCAATTATTTAATAGAAAACAATGCGAAAGTAGTATTGTTCTCTCACTTAGGACGTATTAAAACTGAAGAAGATAAAGCTAACAACAGTTTAGAACCAGTTGCAAAACGTTTAAGCGAGTTATTAGATAAAGAAGTTCTTTTCTCAGACAAAACACGTGGAGAAGAATTAGAAGAAGCAGTAGCTAACCTATCTGAGGGTGGCGTTTTATTAGTTCAAAACACTCGCTACGAAGATTTAGAAGGTAAGAAAGAATCTAAGAATGATCCAGAATTAGGTAAATACTGGGCTTCATTAGGTGACTTATTCGTAAACGATGCATTCGGAACAACTCACCGTGCTCACGCATCAAACGTTGGAATTGCATCAAACTTAGACTCTGCTGTAGGATTCTTAGTTGAAAAAGAATTAAAATTCTTAGGAGACGCAGTTGATAATCCTGAACGTCCATTTGTAGCTATCTTAGGTGGTGCGAAAGTATCTGATAAGATTAAAGTTATCGAATCATTATTAAACAAAGCTGATAAAGTAATTATCGGTGGAGGAATGGCTTACACATTCTTGAAAGCACAAGGTAAAGAAGTTGGAGAATCATTATTAGAGGAAGACCGTATTCCTTTAGCTAAAGAATTACTAGAAACTGCTGGAGACAAAATTGTTTTACCAGTAGATGTAGTCATTGCAGATGATTTTTCAAATGACGCAAATACAGACGTTGTTTCTGTAGATGATATCCCTGCTGACTGGCAAGGATTAGACTGTGGACCAGAATCTGTTAAAGTATTCGAAGATGTATTAAAAGATGCTAAAACAGTTGTATGGAATGGCCCAATGGGTGTATTCGAGATGGAATCATTCGCAAAAGGAACCATTGGTGTTTGTGAAGCCATCGCTGATCTAGAAAATGCGACGACAATTGTTGGTGGGGGAGATTCAGCAACTGCGGTCGCACAATTAGGTTATGAAGATAAATTCTCACACATCTCAACAGGTGGAGGAGCTTCATTAAACTATCTAGAAGGTACTGAATTACCAGGTGTTTCTTCAATCGACGAGAAATAATTATTGAGACTTTAAATTAAGGAGAGTATATATATGTCACGTAAACCAATTATTGCTGGTAACTGGAAAATGAACAAAACAGCTCAAGAAGCTGCAGATTTTGTTGAAGCAGTTAAAGGGAAAATCCCTTCAGCGGATGCTGTAGATTCTGTCGTAGGTGCACCAGCACTATTTTTAGAAACAATTAAACGTTTAAGTGAAGGTACTGAATTAAGAACAGCTGCACAAAACAGCTACTTCGAAGATGAAGGTGCATTCACTGGGGAAACAAGTCCTAAAGCATTGGCTGATTTAGGTGTTGAATATGTAATTATCGGACACTCTGAACGTAGAGAATACTTTGGAGAAACTGACGAAGACATCAACAAAAAAGCAAAAGCAATCTTACGTAACGGTATGCTACCAATCATTTGCTGTGGAGAAACTTTAGAGCAACGTGAAGCTGGAGAAACAGCTGACTTTGTATCTGGACAAGTAAAAGCAGCATTAGAAGGTTTAACTGAAGAACAAATCGCTTCATCAGTTGTTGCTTACGAACCAATCTGGGCAATCGGAACAGGTAAATCATCATCTGCTGAATTAGCAAATGAAACTTGTGGCGTAGTTCGTAAAGCTATTGCAGAAGTTACATCAGAAGAAACAGCTGAAAAAGTACGTATTCAATACGGTGGATCTGTAAAACCAAATAATATTGCTGAATATATGGCACAAGAACATATTGACGGTGCATTAGTTGGAGGAGCAAGTCTAGAAGCTGATTCATTCATCGAATTATTGGAGGCAGTAAAATAATGAGTAAAATCCCATATGCCTTAATTATCTTAGACGGATTCGCAATTCGCGATGAAGTCAGTGGTAATGCGGTAAAAGCAGCGAAAAAACCTAACTTTGATCGTTATTGGAACCAGTTTCCACATAACCAATTAAAAGCATCAGGACGAGACGTCGGTTTACCTGATGGCCAAATGGGGAACTCTGAAGTTGGTCATTTAAACATCGGTGCAGGTCGTATAGTATACCAATCTTTAACTCGTATTAATTTAGCGATTGAAGACGAATCATTTTACGAAGTGCCTGAATTAGTTAAAGCTGTTGAAGAAGCAAAAAGAAAAGGAACAGCTTTACATTTAATGGGGCTATTATCTGACGGTGGTGTCCACTCACATTACGAACATTTAATTGCTTTAGTTAAATTAGCTAAAAAGTATGGATTAGAAGAAGTATATGTTCATGGTTTCCTTGATGGGCGTGATGTTGGACCGAGAACAGCTGTGAAATATATTGATGATTCTGAGAAAGCATTCGAGGAAATTGGCGTTGGTAAATTCGCAACAATTTCAGGTCGTTACTATGCAATGGACCGTGACAATCGTTGGGAACGTGTTCAGTTAGCTTATGATGCAATCGTTCATGGTGAAGGTAGAACAGCTTCTTCAGCTAAAGAAGGCGTAGAGCGTTCTTACGAAGAAGATATTGTTGATGAGTTTGTTGTTCCATTTACAATTAAAGATGAAAACGACAAACCAGTCGGTACAGTAAACGATGGTGACTCAATCGTATTCTTCAACTTTAGACCTGATCGTGCGATTCAATTAGCTACAGCTTTATCAAATCCAGGCTTTAACGATTTTGAACGTGGAGAGACTCCAACAGACAACTACATGACAACTTTCTCACCTTACAGTGATACAGTTATAGCAGAAGTTGCATTCAAGAAAGAAGACTTAGTCAATACAGTTGGGGAAGTATTAGCAGATGCCGATAAGACACAACTAAGAATTGCTGAGACTGAAAAATACCCACACGTTACATTCTTTATGAGTGGGGGACGACATAAAGAGTATGCAGGTGAAGAACGTATCTTAATCCCTTCACCAAAAGTAGCAACTTATGACTTACAACCTGAAATGTCAGCTTATGAAGTGAAAGATGCCTTAGTGCAAAAAATCAACGAAGAAACGATCGATGCGATTATCTTAAACTTTGCAAACCCTGATATGGTTGGACACAGTGGTATGTTAGAACCAACTGTGAAAGCAATTGAAGCAGTAGACGAGTGTCTTGGTGCTGTGGTTGATTTAATACTAGAAAAAGGTGGAGCTGCGATTATTACAGCTGACCATGGTAACTCCGATGAAGTGATTGATATCGAAGGAAATCCAATGACAGCTCATACAACAAACCCAGTTCCAGTGATTGTGACTAAAGAAGATGTTGAATTAAGAGACGGAGGTCGCTTAGCTGACCTTGCTCCAACATTACTAGACTTAGTTGGTGTTGAGAAACCTGAAGACATGACAGGAACAAGTTTAATTAAATAAGCAAAACATCCGATATGCTTTGCTTTTTGAGTGAATAATTTATAGAATAGAAGAGTAAGGTATGGAGTCAATTCATGCCTAACAAATTAAAGGAGAGAATAAAATATGCCATTTATTACAGATATTTATGCAAGAGAAGTTTTAGACTCACGTGGGAACCCTACAGTTGAGGTAGAAGTTTATACAGAAAGCGGAGCTTTTGGTCGCGGAATCGTACCTTCAGGTGCGTCAACTGGTGAACACGAAGCTGTTGAGTTACGTGATGGAGACAAAGACCGTTATTTAGGTAAAGGTGTCCTTAAAGCTGTTGATAACGTGAATAACGTAATCGCTGAAGCATTATTAGGCTATGATGTATTAGAACAACAAGCCATTGATAAATTAATGATCGAGTTAGATGGTACTCCGAACAAAGGTAAATTAGGAGCTAACGCTATCTTAGGTGTATCTATTGCTGTTGCACGTGCAGCTGCAGATTTCTTAAATATTCCTTTATACCAATATTTAGGTGGATTTAACACTAAATTATTACCAACACCAATGATGAACATCATTAACGGTGGATCTCACTCAGATGCACCAATCGCTTTCCAAGAATTCATGATTATTCCATCTGGAGCAGAAACTTTCAAAGAAGCTCTACGTTGGGGTGCTGAAATCTTCCACGCACTTAAATCATTATTAAGCGAACGTGGATTAGAAACTTCTGTTGGTGACGAAGGTGGATTCGCGCCTCGTTTCGAAGGTACAGAAGATGGTGTTGAAACAATCTTAGCAGCAATCAAAAAAGCTGGTTTAGAACCAGGTAAAGATGTATTCTTAGGATTTGACATTGCTTCTTCAGAATTCTACGAAGATGGCGTATACAACTATGCTAAATTCGAAGGTGAAAACGGAGCAAAACGTTCTGCTAAAGAACAAGTTGACTACTTAGAAGAATTAGTTAATAAATACCCAATCATCTCTATCGAAGATGGTATGGACGAAAACGACTGGGACGGATGGAAATTACTTACTGAACGTTTAGGAAGTAAAGTTCAATTAGTTGGTGACGATTTATTCGTTACAAATACTGAAGTTCTTGCTCGCGGTATCAAAGAAAACGTTGGTAACTCAATCTTAATCAAAGTTAACCAAATCGGTACTTTAACTGAAACATTTGACGCGATTGAAATGGCTAAAAAAGCTGGTTATACAGCAGTAATTTCTCACCGTTCAGGAGAGACAGAAGATACAACTATCTCTGACATTGCTGTTGCAACAAACGCTGGTCAAATTAAGACTGGTTCATTATCACGTACTGACCGTGTTGCTAAATACAACCAATTATTACGTATCGAAGATATGTTAGCTGACGTTGCAGCATACGACGGAAAAGACGTATTCTACAACTTAGATAACAAATAATTATTTGCAAGGTAGAAAAGGGCGACTAGCTAAGCTAGTTGCTCTTTTTTTGTGGTTCATAATTTCTATGTCGAAAACACTTACAATTTTAAGTAATCCTTCATAAAATAGTCATACTTGTCATGCATACTAGAGATAGTAGAGAAGTAAGAAAATGTATATCTACTTTTAAGGAGGATATAAAAAATGAAAATCAATACAAAATTCAATAAAAAACTTCTCGCAATTCTGTCCCTTGCTGCACTGGCAAATGTTGCTCCTTTGGCACCAAATGACGGTTTAGCAAGTAACTTAGCACTTGTAGAAGCGCAAGCTTCAAGTGAAACAAATGCAAGTGATATCGAAGCAATTAAACAATCAATGATAGATGCAACTCCTATAACAGAAAATCAATTTGCGCAAATCTCTGAAGATGCGTGGTTGGCTTATGTTGAACAAGGTAATAATCAAGGAGGAGACCCAAGTGCAGTTTATGACTGGGCCATCGAAGATTATCCAGAAGTATTTGAACCAGAAGCGATAAATTTCCGTATAGCAATGGTTGAAAACTATAATCTTGATGGAGAAAGTTTAAATACTGTAAGTGATCGAGATTTATTATGGTTAGAATATCAAATTTGGATGGCTGCAGGCGGTCAAGAAGATCTATCGGCACTTGCTGATGCTTTAGTGGAAGAACACGGAGTAGAGTATAACCAAGAAGATAATGAACGAGTAGAAGCATTGAAAGAAACAATGTTAGCTTCTACACCTTTAACAGATGACCAATTTGAAGCCATTCCAGCAACTAGCTGGTTAGAGTATTCAGATCGAGTGAATGAAGGTGGTGGAGACCCAAGTACCATTTATAATTGGGCTGTCGAAGATTATCCAGAAGTGTTTGAAGATACCATTGCTTATATTCGTGGAACATTAGTTTCAGATTATAATTTAAATGAGGAGTCTTTAAACTCAGTATCAGATATTGACTTACTGTGGTTAGAATATTCGGTATGGGTGGAAGCAGGTAACACCGAAGACTTTGAAACATTAGCACAACGTCTAATTGAGGAACATGATGTTATTCAAGATGACGAAGAGACACCTGGAGAAACTGAACTTGAAAGAATTAGAACGGTGATGATTGAGTCAACACCAATTACACCAGACCAATTCGAAGCGATTCCGGCAACAACTTGGATTTCATATACAGAGCAAATTAATGAAGAAGGTGGAGACCCAAGTACTGCTTATAACTGGGCATTACGTGATTATCCTGAAGTATTCGAAGATACGATTGCTTACATTCGTGGAGAATTAATCAACCGTTATAATCTAGAAGAAGCTTCATTGAATGAACGTGTATCTGACCAAGAATTATTATGGGAAGAGTATACCGTTTGGTTACAGAACGGTGAAGAGAATTTAGAAGCATTAAGTCAAGTCTTAGTTCAGGAATACGGAGTGCGTACAACATCGACTCAAGTTCCTGATGAAGATGAGGAAAATACAGCACCAACATTACCGAATACAGGTGAAACTAGAACAAGTTATAGCACATATATTATGATTGCTATTGTAGGACTAGTTGGAGCTGCCCTCTTATTAAGAGATTACTTTGTGAATAATAAAGAAGCTTAATGAATCTCAAGTCGCTAGTTAAGGCTAGCGGCTTTTTTATTATGCTATTTTTAGCTCTCAAATACAGTGCAAGAATTTTGAAGTGTTGCGTATTTTCGATATAATTAAGGAGGATTTGTTTAAACCGTATTATAGTATATTCAGATGAAAAGGAGCTATTATGCAATATTACGATCAACACTTACACACATATTTTTCTCCCGATTCGAAAGAGGAATTTGAGAATTATTTATCTCAAAGTGAATTGCCTGTTGTAACGACAGAGCATATTGATTTTTATAGTCCGAATCAGTCGCATGATGATGTGATTCCAGATTACGAAGGTTATTCGAAGAAGATTGCGGAGTTGAACCAAGAATTTAATAATCGTCTACTTCGAGGAATTGAGATTGGTTTTACATATGCCGATCGTGATAAGATTGAGCAGTTTTTAGAAGGAAAAGACTACGATATTAAATTACTCAGTATCCATCATAACGGAAGACATGGTTTTATGACCTTAAACCACGATGTGAAGGACTTGAAGACACATCTAGAGGAATACTTCGGTTTGATGCTGGAAGCCGTTAGAAACGCTCCATATGCGAATGTTTTAGCGCATTTTGATTTTGGGCTGAGAGGCTACGATGCAGTGAAGGTTGAAGATTTACATGATAGTGAGGACTTACTTCTTCAAATCTTTGAAACCATGGTGTCAAATGAACAAGCATTAGAATTAAATACTCGAAGTATGTATCGTTATGACAACGACCATCTTTATGACTATGCGATTGATTTATATAAAAGTGTTGGGGGAGACATGTTCACAGTAAGTTCTGATGCGCATGTGGCCGGAGATTATCAGTTAGGGTTTGAAGAAGCTTTTAACAAATTGAGAAATCATGATGTGAATCAATTAGTTGTATTCCAAAAAGGTGTCCCACATTACGTTGATATACCCCAATAATAAATAAAACCTTCTTGCTGAGGCAAGAAGGCATTTTTTAATCGAATTCAATTTTAAATGACTCATCTTTATGTGCACGCCAGCATAGTTCTATTTGTTCATAAGTTGTTTTGCCGTCATTTAACGTTGGTAAATGGTCCATATCGAAAAAGTCCATGCCGATTGTTTCACTGTTTAGTTTGAATTCACCGTTAATATAGTGACATTCTACGAAAATTTTAATAATAGTAAAAATTTGATTCACAGCGTTATGGCGGTGATGGTCATGGATGGCAATAATTCGGTCTGCTTTTCCAACCACACCAGCTTCTTCGAACAATTCTTTTTCGGCATTAGATGAGACGGTTTCTGTAATGTCCATCCAACCACCAGGAAGGGCCCAACGACCGTCATTCTCTTGGACTAAAAGGATCTTATCCTCTTTCCAAACAACCCGCTCGTGTATCGACTTTGGGTGTTTGGTAGCCGTCTTCAATGTGGAATAATGCTTTGATCTCATTCATGTCGCTATCGTTTAAGGTTGCGAGCATTTGCCAACTCATCTCGCGGATTCTCTGGAATCGTTCTTTATCATAGACATCTTTTGTGTAGTGAAGACCGGTTTGGGCAAGGGCTTGCAATTCTTTTGCCCATTCTAACCATTGCTTTGACACATGAATCATTTCCTTTCAATTAGCTAGACTTATTCGTTTTCTTGGACGTGATCAACAATTTGATGAAGGATAGTGAAGACATGATCATCATCTAATTCATAAATCATTGATTTACCTTGTCGTTCCGCTTTGACTAAGCGTGAGTCTCTTAATATTTTTAATTGGTGTGATACCGCTGATTGCTCTAAATGCAAGGCTTCAACAATCTGAGAGACTGAACGTTTCTGTTCTTTGAGTAAGTAAAGAATTGATAAGCGATTATAATCACTTAGTATTTTAAAGTAGCGACTGACCGCTAGTATGTTCTCTTCATTTTGCATTTGATTACTCCATTCTTTATCAATACTCATAATTTATCATGTTTGAATTTGCTGTGTCAAAGAAAGTCGCATGGGTGATGATAATTTCGTCAGATTGCGGTTGATTGTTAATTAGGATTTACAGTATAATGATTATTAGCAGGAACATTAATTGATAATATATATAATAAATGATATTATGAGTAATGGATATTTTATAGAGGAGGTAAGACCTTTGTATCAAGTTTTACTTACAGCTTTGATTATTGTAGCAATTTTAATGATTATTTTTGTTGTTATGCAACCATCTAAGAGTAATGCAGCAAGTATGCTCGGTGGGGGCGATGACGGACAACCGAAGACACGTGCAAGAGGATTTGAAGTTTTCTTAATTCGTGCAACAACTATTTTAGGAATTTTATTCTTTGTCTTAACAATTACATTGGCTTATTTATCAAGTAAATAAGTTTTATATTAATTAATCAGAACAATGTTCAAAGTAATTCGTGCTTGATGGATTGCTATATGGGCTTGTTCTTTTTTTAATCTAATTAGTTTAACTATTAGTCAATATCATGTAAACTTTGTTTATAAAGTTTTTGGGAGGGTTCATACTTGAAATTAAACGAAATAAAAGATGCAAAGTATTATGAAGGTGAGAACAAAGAGACTGGAATCATATTATTCCACGCCTATACCGGATCACCAAATGATGTAAATCTATTAGCGAGAGAGCTAAATCGTAGCGGTTACGGCGTATTATGTCCAAAATTTGAAGGGCATGCCACAAAAGATGTGAACGATATTTTGGATGCAGATATTACTACATGGAAGCAACAAGCCCTTGATGCGGTTGAAGCGATGCAAGGTGAGTATGATAGAATACTTGTCTTTGGCTTGTCATTGGGTGGTATTTTTGCGACATGGTTAATGACACAGCCAAAACTTGACGTTCAAGGTGGGGGCGTATTTAACTCACCTGTATATACTGGGAACCCGATTGATGTAGAAGTGCTTTTTATTTCTTATGTTAAAGCGATATTTAAACGCTTTTCATCTGAAGAAAATTATAATCAAGAGATCGATGGCATCCTCGTTAAGCATAGAGATCAAATGAAGCAACTTGAAGCTTTCAAGAGCGAATTCCAAGGTCAACTTGAAAATATCGAACAACCATTTTTTATCGCACAATCAGGTAAGGATGAGATGATCAATGAAGACGATGCAGAAAAATTACAAAGTGTGTTAGTAAACGCGAAAGTGGACTTCAATTGGTTCCCAGAAAACACGCACGTGATTACGGTGAATCGAAATCGTAAAGATTTTGAAGCAGCACTTTTCGACTTTATAACAAGATTTAAATAGTCGTACAATAAATATTGTACAGAAGGAGGGCACTATGAGTTTATCAAAATTAGAACAACGAATTTTAGAATTCTTACAACAGAATCCCGATAGGAATTATCAAACAAATGAAATCGCCCAACATTTTAATTATCAGGGAAGTAAAAATTTCAAAAAATTAGTCAAAGCTCTAGCATTTTTAGAGCGAATTAATGAATTAGAAGTAACAGACACAGGCCGTTTTAAAGCGAAAAGCACTAAAAAAGAAACGGCTGTCGGAACTTTCCGTGGGAATGACCGTGGATTTGGCTTTATCGATTACGATCCTGAACAACCGGATTTATTCGTACCACCTGGAAAAGTAGGGAATGCCATGGATGGCGATACGGTTGAAGCAACGATTATTAAACACGTCAATCCATCGACAGGAAAAGGGTCTGAAGCTCGTGTAGATAACATTGTTGAAAGAGCATCAACACAAATTGTGGGAGAATTTGTCGCCTATGACAAAGAAATGCGCGATTCAACAGGCTTTTTAGGCTTTGTAATTCCTCAAGGGAAATTCAGCGATGAATTGAAAGTTGAAGTTCTACCAGACGGCTTGAAACCAGTGAATCATTCGATTGTGATTGTAAAGATTAAAGAATATCCAACGATGGATAAGCCAAATAATCTAACTGGTCTAGTAGCGAAAGAAATTGGTCATAAAGATGCGCCAGGTGTAGATATTCTAGCTATCTTGTACCAATTCAATATTCCATCAGAATTCCCAGAACAAGTCTTAGAAGAAGCACAAGCGATTGAACAAGATATCGATCCAAAAGATATTGAAGGTCGTCGTGACTTAAGAGATGAATTGATTATTACAATTGATGGGGCAGACGCAAAAGACTTAGATGATGCGATTTCATTAGAAAAACTTGATAATGGTCACTACCGTTTAGGTGTGCATATTGCGGATGTTTCTCATTACGTGACTGAGAATTCACCGATTGATTCCGAAGCTTTAGCAAGAGGGACATCTGTCTACTTAACAGATAGAGTGGTTCCAATGCTTCCACAAAGATTATCGAATGGGATTTGTTCGCTATTACCGAATGAAGACCGTTTAACTGTATCTTGTGAGATGACCATTGATTCAAATGGTCGCGTCGTTGATCAAGATATCTTCCTAAGTGTGATCAATTCTTCATACCGAATGACTTATACAGATGTGAATGCCATTCTAGCTGGTGATGAAGATTTAAGAAAAGAGTATCATGAAATTTCTGAAATGCTTGATCAGATGAGTGAATTACACTTTATTCTGGAAGGTATGCGTCAAAACCGTGGAGCGTTAAGCTTTGAAACACCTGAAGCGCAAATTATCGTTGATGAAGACGGGAAACCTATAGATATCGTTCACCGCCAAAGAGGGGTCGGAGAAAGATTAATCGAGTCATTTATGTTAGCAGCAAATGAAACAATCGCAAGAACATATACTGAGAAAGACTGGCCAATGATTTACCGTGTCCACGAGCAACCAGATGAAGAACGTATGCAACGCTTTGCGGAATTTATTACCGCTTTTGGTGTGGTCTTAAGAGGTCGTGCTGAATCAATTAAACCAAAACAATTACAAGAAGCTTTGGATGAATTATCGGATACACCTTATGAAGAAGTTGTATCGATGATGATGTTAAGAAGTATGCAACAAGCACGCTATACGGATGAGCCATTCGGTCATTACGGTTTAGCTGCAAAAGATTATACTCACTTTACTTCACCGATTAGACGTTATCCAGACTTAATGGTTCACCGTTTAATTCATAAGTATCTAGAAGCAACGCCAACATCAGAGCAAAAGAGAAATATTGCACAAAAATTAACAGATATCGCAGATCATTCATCTAAGATGGAACGTCGTGCGGTTGAAGCTGAGCGTGAAACAGATGCATTGAAGAAAGCTGAAGATATGTTAGATAAAGTTGGAGAACAATTTGAAGGAACTGTGAGTTCAGTGACGTCATTTGGAATGTTCATTCAATTAGATAACACGGTTGAAGGATTAATTTCATTGCAAGAATTAAAAGATGATTATTACCGTTATGATCAACAACACTTAATTCTCATTGGCGAGAACACAAACAACGTGTACCGCATTGGTCAAAGAGTCTTAATTGAAGTTGAACGTGTAAGTATTGAAGACCGCGAGATTGATTTCAAACTCATTGAAACGTACCCAACGGATAACAAAGACTTAGAACATGTCATTAGTGAGAATAAGAATCGAAGCGAGAAAAAAAGTCGCAAACCTAAAAGACAAAGTAACAATAGACAATCCTTTAAACAAGTTGCGAAACAATCGTCTAAAGGGAATAATAAAAAAGGCAAGAAATTCCAAATTAGAAAACGGAAAAAATAGCCTTTGATGTAAACGAGGGATGACTATGGCGAAACAGCAAGACAAACCATTAGCACAGAATAGAAAAGCACGGCATGACTTTACGATACTCGAAACCGTCGAAGCGGGACTAGTATTACAAGGAACTGAAATTAAATCGATCCGACAAGGGAAGATTAACTTGAAAGATGGGTTCGTTTCAATCCGTCAAGGCGAAGCTTTCCTTAAAAATGTTCATATAAGCCCTTATGAACAAGGGAATATATTCAATCATGATCCGTTGAGAAATCGGAAGTTATTACTTCACAAAAAAGAAATTGAAAAATTAGAACGTGAAGTCAAACAAAATCGACTAACAATTATACCTTTAAAAGTATATATTGTTAGAGGGAGAGCAAAAGTTCTTATTGGTTTAGCCAAAGGTAAAAACCGATATGACAAACGTCATTCATTAAAAGAACAACAAATGAAACGTGATATTGACCGTGCTTTAAAAGCGAGATAATAAAAAGGGTTCTTGAATTTTTGGTGTTGGTGAGAGAAATCTCACTGACACCTTTTTTTGTATGTACACAAAAGCCAGTGAATTCCTATATAATAAAGTTACCATACATTACTAAAAGGAGAATTCACTTGGCTCATATGAATTATATCGCAGACTTACTAAATATTAAAGATAAACATGTTCAACTTCAAGATGACATCATGGAGGAAATGCACAAGGGGGTGCGGTGTAA